>CAYMGH010000016.1:0-13851 GCA_964389935.1 uncultured Gammaproteobacteria bacterium
AATAAGTGGCTATGCCGGAAGGGTCGTCATCCGATGCTCCGGTTACTACACCAGGTCCGATTTTATTGAAAAGTTTCTTAAGCTTTTTGTGCACTATCCTATTGTAGAAGTTTTAGTGATTGTTATGTCAATTATGCTGATGCAAACATGCTAGAATCTCAATACTGTTCGAGCTCGTCGAGAACAAGCCGTTAAAGAACTTCTCGACTCTCCCGCACTGCGGGATCGCCCGAAGAATAAATGATGGGGACTTTATACATAATCTCAACTCCAATTGGTAATTTAGCAGATATTACCTTAAGGGCGCTGGAAACTTTAAAAAGCGTGGACTATGTTCTGTGTGAAGATACAAGAGTAACTGGTCAACTCTTAAAAAGATATGAGATTGATAAAAAATTGACGTCTTTTAATGATTTCAATGAAGCGTCAAAAGTAGCTTCTGTGGTGGGGGATTTAGCTCTAGGAAAAAATATTGCCTTGGTTTCGGATGCAGGAACACCGCTAGTTTCTGATCCGGGATTTAAGCTTGTGCGTGATGTCATTTCAAATGGTATAAAAGTTGAGTCTATACCAGGTCCGACCTCGTTAATTACAGCTTTGACTGTTTCCGGCCTGCCACCGGATAAATTTACTTTCTTGGGTTATTTGCCAAAGCAGGACGGCAAAAGGCTAAAAATATTAGAAGCGATAAAGGAGAATCAAAAAAACTTAAAGTCGACAACAATCATTTTCGAATCCCCTTTCCGCATCTTAAAAACACTTGAATCTATCAAAGAAGTTTTTGGCGATATTGATGTTGTTATCTGCCGGGAGCTGACCAAATTATATGAAGAAGTCAGGCGGGAAAAAGTTTCACAGTCAATCATGCATTTTTCTCAAACTAAACCTAAGGGTGAATTTGTAATTTTGTTCTAATTAATTAATAAATAATTGAATTAATTTATCTAGATAAGTAGGCAATCGACCAGCCATACGAAAGTGGAACTAAAAGCGGGTGATGCTCGTAAACATGCCCATTAAGACCCCATTTGGAAAGCACTTTTTTCTCAGGCGTAACTTTTCCGATATGTATTGGATGAGTTAGTTCTTCATTTACATATAGCGCGAGTGAATCCACAATCGGATCAATTGAAATTTTGCTGCCAATAATGAGATCAGTTAACGTCTTTTCGGCGTTCGCATCAAGACCAAACAAATAACCAAAGCAATCTGTACCTTGGGGTCTAGCATCGCATCTTTCTGCAATCCTTATGTCTAGAAAATTTTCAACAGCATCTGGGCTGTTCTCAAAAATGGCCTGTAAAAAAGTACGAGCCACTATTAATTTTTCAACAGGGTCTTCTATATTTTGAGCAAACAAAGCACATAAGTCCTTTAAACCTTCAACGCCCACATTCTCTTCGGTGATATTGCCTTCGAATAATGCACTAAGTCTGCGTTCAGCTTCTGGCTGTAACATCTTGGAACGGATTATATCAAATTAAGGCTAAATTTAAGTTGGTTGTTGTTAATTTGAATTTAAGATCTCAAAGCACGAAACAAATACTTAACCTGTTATAATAAACAATCTTGAAATCATACATCGTATCTGACACAAAGATTTTAGGTGGCACACCTGTTATAAGAGGGACAAGAATTCCTGTATCACGAATAATTTTTCTTCTGAAGGAAGGCTATACGATTGATGCAATTCACCAAGACTATCCCCATGTTTCTGTATACGATCTTACACCCTTGGGGTGTTTTACGAGTGCACGTGCGCATTTACGACCCACATATTCCTTTAAAGCAGACTTCTACCCGTCATAGTAGATGGTTTGGGGATTTGGAGGGCTGCGAGAATTGTTGGGGCGATGTCGGCAAGGAGACCTTGAGGGAGTTGGCGGTTTTGGCCTTTGAGCTCGTTGAAAATGAACAGGGCGGGAACCGGACTTAAGTTGTGCTCGGTATCTGCTTTACCTGTCCTTGGATTAATCATTTCTTCGGCGTTGCCATGATCGGCGGTAATAATTAAAGCACCACCGATGGAAGTAATTGCTTTTGAAATGATGCCCAGTTGAAAGTCTATAGCTTGAACACCTTTGATGGTGGCGTTAATGTCACCGCTGTGACCAACCATGTCCGCATTGGCATAGTTGATAACTATAAAGCTGTAGACTTTTTGATCGAGTTTAGCTAAAAATTTTTTGGTGATTTCGGCAGCGGACATTTCCGGTTTTTCTACGTAGGAGGCCACTTTCGGCGAAGGAACCAATATCCTATCTTCACCCTGAAAAGGTTTTTCAGTTCCACCATTGAAAAAATAAGTTACATGAGCATATTTTTCGGTTTCGGCAATATGCAGCTGCCTGGCATTGCGCTCAGAAAATATACGGGAGAGCGGCATTATAACTTCTTCGGGTTCAAAGGCGACGCGGGTAACCGGAAGAAATTTTTCATAGCGGGTTAAGGAGACAAAAAACAAATTCCTGACTTTAGGGCCACGATCGAACGTCTTAACTTTTTCCCCAGAATGGGTTTTAATGCTTTTCAAATCTTTATCTTCTAAAACAAAGGCTTTTGTAAGTTGTCTGGCTCTGTCGGGTCGGTAATTGAAGAAAATTAAAGCGTCGTTTTCGTCCACTTTGCCGATTGGCGTACCGGAACCGTCAACTATTATTGTCGGAATTACAAATTCATCAGTAGTGTTTTGGGCATAGGATTTGTCCAAAACTGCCACAGGATCAGTATCTTTGAGATCGCTTTTCCCAAGAAGGCATTGGTAAGATTTTGCAGTTCTATCCCATCTGTTGTCGCGATCCATCGCATAATACCGACCCCCAATTGAGGCGATTTGGCCAAGATCTGATTTAGCTAGTCTCTCAATTAGTTGGGCAACGTAGCTTTTACCGGATGTGGGGGGGCTATCCCGACCGTCTGTAAACAGATGTAATTTAATTCTTGAGGATTTAACGTTATTTTTTTGCAGAAGCTGCAGCAGCGCATAAAGATGTTCAACGCTACTGTGAACGGAGCCAAGCCCGACAAGGCCTGCCAAGTGAATCTGAGAGCTGTTTTTGCTTATGTGCTCAATAGCCTGGTGGAATGCCTCATTGTCAAAAAAAGTACCGTCGGCTATTGCATTGTTGACTCGAAGCAAATCCTGAAAAACCACCCGGCCAGCACCTAAATTTATGTGCCCGACTTCGCTATTGCCTACCTGGCCTTCCGGCAGGCCAACCGCCTGACCGGAGGCAACAAGCAGTGCGTGGGGATAAGAAAACCACATGTTGTTAAAGTTAGCCGGGCTTGCGCGCGTAATTGCGTTGCCGGGGCTGTCCTGCGCAATACCCCAACCATCTAATATACAAAGCACTACCGGGCTTGGTTTTTGCGTAATCTGCAGCATTTATGAAAGTTCATGTTCTATTTCCAGAAGTCTATTGTATTTGGCTACTCTTTCACCTCTTGCCGGCGCACCGAATTTAAGATAATCACCGCTGACGCCAACTGCAAAATCGGCGATAAAGTCGTCGTTAGTTTCACCCGACCTATGGGAGATTACAGTTTTGAAGTTACGTTTTTTAGCTTCTCTGACTACCTCCAGCGTTTCCGTAATTGTGCCAACCTGATTGGGCTTAATGATGACGGCGTTGCAGGCTTTTTTGGCAATCGCCTTTTTTAGCCTCTCCAAATTTGTGGTAATTAAATCGTCACCAACCACTAGTGTTTCTTTTCCAACTCTTTCGGTTAACTTTTGCCAGGATTCCCAATCATCCTCATGCAGGCCGTCTTCTACTGAAAGCAGATGATACTGTTCGTTCAAACTAGCATAGTAGTCGATAAACTCGGCAGCTGACAAGACTACCGCCCGGTCCTTTATTTTGTAAGAGTGATCATGCATAAAGTAAGATGCTGCGACATCTATGCTAAAAAAAACGTCGATGCCGACTTTGTAGTTTGCCCTTAAAACTGCTTCTTCAAGAATCTTAAAAGCATCTGCGTTTGAAAATAAGGTTGGAGCGTATCCGCCTTCGTCTCCCAACAGGGGAATTCCGCTGTGCGCTTCAATCGTTTCCTTTAGGGCATAGTAAATTTCGGTGCTCATTTTTAAACTATTAGAATAAGAGCTTGATTTAGGCGGCACTATCAGGAATTCCTGGAAATCAATATTGCCACCGCCATGTTTGCCTCCGTTTAGAATGTTAAACATGGGTGTGGGGATAATATATGGCAGGACTTCCACTTTGTTGAGCAGTCTGGAAATATATTTATAAAGAGAAATTTTTTGTGAATTTGCTTCGGCTTTAGTTATCGCCCCTGAAACAGCCAGGATGCTGTTTGCGCCCAGTTTTCCCTTGTTGTCAGTACCATCCGCATTGATCATTAATTTGTCAATTGCTGCTTGGTCGGCAGCATCTTTACCAATTAGCATTGGCGAGATTTTAGAGTGAATATTAATTAAAGCTTTTAAAACCCCTTTGCCTGCGTACCTTTTAACATCTCCGTCGCGAAGTTCAACTGCTTCATGTTTACCTACAGAAATCCCGGAAGGCGCTGCAAAAGCCCCGACTGAGCTATCCTGCAGCTCAATAATTGCCTCAACCGTGGGGAAGCCTCTGCTGTCCAGTATCTCCCTTGCCACGATTTTTTTAATGTTGGCCATTTTGCTTAGAATAATTTAATTTGCCAGCTTACTATGTTCAGCCTCGTAAATAAGCTTCCTGGTTGTATCAATAGTGTCCGGACTAACCGAAATGGAACTGATTCCCCACTTTACAAGTTTTTGGGTGAGCTCCGGGTAAACCGATGGCGCCTGGCCGCAAATTGAACTTTTTATTTTGAACCTGAGAGCTGTTTCAATGGTTTTTTTAAGCGCCCAGAGTACTGACGCATCAAGCTCATCGTACTCACCCGCGACCTCCTCATTGTCCCTGTCTGTTCCCAAAAACAGCATGGTGAGATCGTTGGAACCAATTGATACGCCGTCTATACCAACCCTAATATAATGTTCCAGAAGTATGACGTTTGAAGGAACCTCAACCATCATGTAAAATTCAAACGATTTATCTTCAAATAAGCCATAGTTTTCGACGATTTTCCTGACTGTTTTTAGTTCGGCAACCGTACGCACAAAAGGAATCATTAAGTGTAAATTGTTGAACTTCGCCCGAACTCTGGTGATAGCTTCAAGCTCAAGTTTGAAAACATCCGGATCCTTAATATAGCGAAAAGCGCCTCTGTAGCCCATCATCGGGTTTGATTCCCTGGGTTCGAATTTTTCGCCGCCTTTGAGATTCCTGTACTCATTAGATTTAAAATCGGTAGCCCTGTAAATTACCGGTCTTGAAGTGAATGCTTTGGTGAACGTTGCGAGTTTGCGCTCCAGGATACTGACGAACTCATCTTCTCTGTTGTCCTGAATAAATTTTTTGGGGTGAATTCCAATTTGTGCCATGATAAATTCAGCCCTTAACAAGCCCACACCGTCAACATTCTTTAAGGCAATTTGGTGAGCCAGATCAGGCTCTGCTAAATTGACGTACAGCTTTGTTGCCGTTTTTTTGTGCTTTTGGATATTCTCACCTTTGAAATCCAAGTCTTTTTTGCTTTTTATAAACTGGCCTTTGTAAATAGTGCCTTTTGATCCATCGACAGTTATGATCATGCCTTCCGTTAACACTTTTGTGGCTTTTTCTGTTCCGACAACACAAGCAATGCCAAGCTCGCGCGAAACAATCGCTGCATGGGATGTCCTGCCGCCACGATCAGTTACTATTGCGGCTGCCTTTTTCATAGCCGGTACAAAATCGGGGTTGGTCATCTCTGTTACTAAAACGTCCCCTCGTCCAACTTTGTAAATTTCTTTAGCGCTTGAGATTAAAACAACTTTACCAGACGCAATCAGCGGAGATGCCGGAGAACCCTGCAATATGATGTCTTTTTCGCGAATGTCTACTTTTTTTTGTAAAGACTTTTCATTATCCTTTGCCTTTGTAGTTGTTACCGGCCTGGTTTGCACAATGTAGATTCTGTTGTTTTCTGCAGCCCATTCGATGTCCTGCGGGAAAAAGTAGTGTTTTTCTATGGAGGAGCCGATTTTGGCCAGTTCAACAATCAAACTATCTTCTAATTTTTGCACCCGCTTGTGGCTCCTGGAAACGCTAATCAACTTGTTTTTATTATGGTGATAAACAAGCTGTTTGTTTTGAGCAGAAATGCTCTTTTCGATTATTTCGAAATCTTGTTTGGAAACAACATAATGATCAGGCGTTTCCTGCCCACCAACAATAAGTTCTCCAAGGCCGAAAATTGCTTCGATAATTATCCGTTTTTTGTCATTGGTTATCGGATCCAGTGTAAACATTACCCCGGAACTTTCTGCCTGAACCATTTTTTGAATAGGCAGGGCTATACCCACTTTGGAATGCTCAAATTTTTGATGGTCTCTGTAAAAAATTGCCCGGGCCTCGAAGAGTGATGCCCAGGCGTTTAGTATTGCCTCTTTTAACTTTTTCCTGCCGACAACATTCAGATAGGTAGACTGCTGTCCGGCAAAAGATGCCTGAGGTAGGTCTTCGGCTGTTGCTGACGATCTTACAGCGACCGGAATATCTTTGGTGCCTGATAACTTTTTGTAGAATTCGTAAATATTTTTTTCGAGTTTTTTATCCAGATTAATCTTTTTTATTTCTTCCTGACACATCTTTGCCTTTCTTTCAAGTTGAATAGGGTCCTCGACATCAAGATCGTAAAGAATGCCCCTTATGCGGTCAATTGCGCCGGACTTTTTAAGATTTTGAAAATAAGCTTCGGAGGTTACGATGAATCCTTCGGGAATCGGTGCATTAATTTTTGTAAGCTCGCCTAAGTTTGCCCCTTTGCCGCCAACTAGTTCAACGTCATCTTTGTCCACTTGGGAAAACCAAACGATACTCTGATTTTGCATAAAAGTACGTCACAATTTGCCCAATTTTTTCCACTCGGGCAGATTAAAATCATTGTAACAAATTTTAGGGGGAAAGATACTTTAGAAAAAGGGTGGATACAAGGGTTTTTTCTTCCAGATTCGTTTTGCCGCTTTTAATTAAGTAATCTATCCTTAGGAGGCCATAGAAAATTTTCTTTAAAGCTGCAAGCTCAAGTTTTGCAGCCTGAGATGTAATTTTACTCCATTGCCACTCGTGAATAGGACGGCTGTTGAGGGCGTTTACTTCATGCGGGGACATCTTTAATTTGGCCAGCATCAATAGGTAAATTCTACTTGTGAGATGCCAAAATAAACTTCTTGTCTCATCTTCTGTAAACTTATTGAGCCAGTTTATTGGTTGTTTTGAACCTTGAGAAATTGAATCAAGAAAATAAAAAATTGTCGGCGGGGTTTTAAATTCTTCTACCTGAATCTTTGTTTTAGAGCTTGCGAACGACTTTACGTTTACTTTTTTTTTCTCCCAGAAAATAACAGTTTTTTCGACAGGAATATTTTTGAGGTCTCCTTTGGCTATTTTTTTGAGGCTCAGAAAACTTACACAGCTGATGATTTTTTTAACATCAATTAAGTCTTGCGTGAAAAGCGCCATCATAAAGTCATCTTTAGTGGCTCTTTCGTCAAATTTTAGTTTTTCAAAATCCTGAAAATTGCTAAGAATTAGCTGCAGTCTGTTATAGGAAGCTATTGAGTCTTCACCGTGAAGAATATGGATCATGAGACTTTGATAACGTCCGAATGCTTCTTAACCTCTTTTTCGACCTTCATACCAAATTCGTCCCCGGCTTTAGCAATATCGATATCCGCGTGCTCAATCTGCATCGAAGTAATCTCCTGAGTAAACTCCTTGCCATCTTTATCTAAAAGCTTTATTTTGTCACCTGTTTTAAGGTCTCCCTTGTTAACTTTGGCAACGGCGACACCAATTTTGTCATAGTAGTGGGTTATGACGCCGATTTTTTTGTCCGCGATTTTAATTCACCTCCTCACTTGAAATAATTTTTTCAACTCTTGCTTGAGTTGTTTTCAGCTTCTCCTGACAACTCTTATGAAGAGTAAACCCTTCTTCTGTTAATTTCATTGCTTCGTCAAGGTCTAAATTATCTCCTTCTAATTTTTCTACAATTTCCTCAAGTCTTGCAAGTGCTTTGGCAAAATTTAGATATTTAGCCATAATTTTTCTTCTCTATGACTTTGGTATTCAGCTGGCCTTTTGCTAATTTTACTTTAAGTTTTTGACCGATTTCAATGAACTGTGCGTCTTTTAGAACTTTACCATTAATGGTTGTAGTAATGCTGTAGCCACGATTTAGGACATTCCGGGGAGACACAAGCAAAAGTTTATGATGATAACCCTCAAGGGCAACTGTTTGTTTGCTAAGCATAATTTTCCAGTTTTGAATTAGTGAGTCGCTGCTGCGCGCCAGCGCTCGCGAATTTTCTTTTATTAAGTCGGTCGTCAGAGAGGTCAGGGATTTTTTGAGAAAAGTAAGCTTTTGGGGCAATTGTGAATACCTCATTCTTGTATTAACCAGTTGCTGATAAATAAAGTCTAACTGCTGAGACGCGCCGGCAATTTGATTTTTAAATGCGAAAGTTGCTCTTGAAACCAAATCAATTAACCTACTGTCTAATTTAAGAAAATTCTCTGTTATGATTTTAGCGGCATCTGTTGGGGTTGACGCTGAAACATCGGCAACAAGTGAGGCAATCGTTACATCTTTTTCGTGGCCAACACCAACCAGAATCGGGGTTTTTGCTTCGAATATTGCGCGAGCCAGATTTTCGTCGTTGTAGGATGCCAAATCCTCTATCGATCCGCCGCCGCGGATAATGCAAATCACGTCATATTTTTCAGAATCGGCTTTTTGAATTGCTTTAATTATTTGGGAAACTGATTTTTCACCCTGAACCATAACGTCAAATAAATCGAGCTTAACTGTTTTGAATCTTTCACAGGAGTGCTGTCGAAAATCCTGCCAGGCGTCTGAGATTTTCGAGGTGATTACGGCAACGTTTACTGGATACAGCGGCAATTTTTTTTTGTTGGTATCGTTAAAGTAACCTTTTTTCTGTAATTTCAACTTCAGTTTTTCGAGTTCGGCAAGCAGAAACCCTTCTCCGAATTCCTGCATTTTGACTACGTGCAACTGGAATTTTGCTTCTTTTTCCCAGAGTGTCAAAACACCCAGTGCCAAAACTTTCATTCCGTCTTCAAATTGAAAGTTTTGCGAAAGATAAGCTTCGGGCTCGAAGACGCAGGGCAGTTTGAATCCAGTTTGCGGATCTTTTAAATCAAAGTATAAATAGCGATATCTTGAATTGTAAGCCTTAAATGATGACAGTTCTCCCTCAACCCAAAAATTCATTTGCTCCAGAGTTCTTCTGGCAAACGAGTTTACCTCTGAAACAGAGTAGACGCTTTTTCCTTCAACAATCTTCACAAAATGAGTATATCACCAAAAGAACCCATTTTGGGGGCTTGACAAGAAAATTTTCCCGATGTATATAAAATAGTGCTTATCGCAAGATAGGTAACTTGAAAGGGCTTCTCGCAAGAGAGGCCTTTTCTTTTAATCAAAAGTGATTAAGATTTTTAACCATTTCAACTAAAGTTGATTTTGCCTCTTCAATATCTTCATTTTCGTCCAGCTGTGTATAAGAAAGCCGAACTGGATTTTCGCCGTCAAAAATTAGTAAGTGCATGACAAAGTATCCTCGGGGAATTGTGCCTTCGCCGGTCGACTTTGATTCTATTTTTTTAACCAGTTTCCCGTTTATTTCAATGTTTTGAGTTGATATTACGTTGTAAAAATCATTGGGATTCTCATAAAATTGGATCGTCGAGAGCCAGTCTTGGGCAGCTACAATTTCTAAATTTATAGGTACAAAATTATTATCAATAAATTGAGGTACTACGAATGAATACGGAGCGAAAAACATACACTTTTGATCTTCGGTATTGTGGGTGGTAAACCATTCGGAATCATAACTTAGCTCAAATCCAAGCTGGGTATTGGTACACGATTTTATTTCTGAGGAGGAAAACTGGGGGGTTTGGAAATCGGATGACGGTACGGGGTTTTCAAGCCGTTGCCTGTTAACGGTCGAATCTGACAAGCCTTTAACTTCGGGTATATTGTTGTTGGCAGTCACCTTACCAATAGAAAAAGTAACCGCTCCAAAAAACGCCAGTGCCAAAAAAATAATACTGGCTTTAGTAACGTTTTGAAACTTTTGTAATGTCAATGTAAGTTCCTCACTTAAACTATGAAAGGAACTTATGCTGCCCTATGTCTTGAACCCTCTAACTTGTGGGATTGCTTTCGTCTCCAGCTGGCGCCGAATCGACTGTAGATTCAGTCGCTGGTGGAGTGTCACCTGCTGGCTCGCCGCTGCCTTCAATAGGAGCGTCAGGAGCCGGACTTTCCCCTGCGTCTGGCGCAGCGGGAGCATCTGCTGGCTGACTACTACCCATGCCTCCGGCCTGTGAATCATCTGCCGGGGCATCCTGGTTTTGGTCGTCTCCGTCCATAAACATAAAATCAACCTCCTTTCTTTAATTCTAGCAAACTTCTCATACAAGTTGTAAGGCTCTAAAACCCAAAGTCAGTTGCAGTACTTGACTGCGTATACAACAGCTGGTAGAGGCCTTTAATTTTGTTTTCAATATCTTGCTGGACAGCAGCTAAATTCTCAATTTCTTTTATATTCTCCTCAATTGAGAAAATTCTTGTTCTCTCTTCAGCGATTTCTTTTGTGAGCTTGTCGATTTCATTCTGGGAGTCAATTGACGTTTTGTATGCAATCTCAATTGAATTTGGTGAATCACTATCAAGACTAGCCAAATCTTCCTCAAGAATACTTGCTATCTCCTCGGCAGTAGTAGCAATCAATTTAAGATAGGTCAAATACAAATTGTAATACTCTTGATACCTATCCGGAGTATTAATTTGTGAGAGCTTTTCCAGACTCGAATTAGTATCTGATTTTAGGGTTTTAAAGTGATTTAAAATTAGTTCTTTGTCAGTAGATCCCCATAGAGTTTTTTGGGAAATGTTAATGCCAAAAGTAGCTGCCGTAACGTTTTTAAGTAAGTTGTTTTCATATTCATAATTTTTTTCCAGTTCTTCAAGAAACTCATTGGACTGGGCATAGTAATTGTTAAAACTATCCTCCAGCGTTTGATATTCTCTGGGTGTTCTGGCACTATTCAGCAGATTTTTTTGAAAATCAAGATTATCTTTTAAAAGCCCGATTTGGGACAGGCTCTTTTGATTATTGCCTACAATTATGCTGTAGTTGAGATCCCCGTTTGTTTCTGTGTTGCCAAGAACCTTTTCGTAGCTTGATTTGCCAATATCAAGCGTGTTCATTAGCTCATCCAACGACTGGTCGGCAGAAATCAGATTAGCGCTGACCAAGCCGATATATTGCTGCTTGGCGGAAACCGTCAGTTTCCTGTGAAATTCATAGATTAGGTATACAGCAACCAGAAGCACGATTAAAAAGATGGAGACAAAATAGAAAGCATTTGGGAATTTAATCAGGTCTTTGGCAGCAAATTTGGGCATGGCAGACTGCTATATCTATTTTACGTGAGATTCATATTCTTTGCCAGACGAAATATTTCGAGAACAAATATCCTGTAGCAAACCCGCCTGCATGGGCAAAATAAGCAACTCCTCCAATCGAAGCGGTAAGCGCAACAACCGAGGCTACTCCATTGAATGCCTGGATGAAAAACCAGTAAATTAACATGAAGCTGGCTGGAACAGCTACAAAAATGGGCAAACCAAAAACAGGAATAATGGTGTCAATTTTGTTGCGCGGAAAGTATTTTAAATATGCACCCAAAACCCCGGCTATTGCGCCGGATGCCCCAATCATGGGAAGCATAGAACCAGCTATAAAAATGTACTGGATAAAACTGGCCGCAGTGCCAGCAAATAAATAAAAGATTAGATATTTAATATGTCCCATTGCTGACTCAACATTATCCCCAAAAACCCAGAGAAACCACATATTGGAAATTATATGCAAGAATCCAGCGTGCAAAAACATCGAGGTTAAAAAGGGCGTTAGGGTTTCGACTTGAGCCAAATTAATATTTGTTGGAATTAGGGCATATTTTGCGATAAAGAACTCGATATCAAATGTAAAAATTTGCTGAAAAAATACGTAGATATTAACTACTATTAAAAAAAGATTGATAAAAGGGAATTTATTTGAACTTTTGGTGTCGCGGATAGGAAACACAAGGTTATTTTAAGGTAAAAATTATGAGATTGCCAATCGCAGTAGATTGTAAAATAATTACTTGATGGTTTTGGGGTCTATTAAGCTTAGATTTATTGGTGACTCTGAAAGACTGCCCGCATCAATGATGCTTTGAAGCCAGACCATCATCAATTCTCCCGCCTTTACATGATCTTCTTCTCTTGGTTTGAGTGGACTACTTATCCAGTCTAGCTCTAAGGTTTGCTTCTTGCCGTGAATCCACCAACGGCCTACGTGTGTTTCACCAACAGAAACATCGAAACCAAATGGCTCCCGATTAATATCTACCGAACTCTGGCTTAATGATCTTAATCCGTCTTGTGCAAGTTGAAACCTTAAATCTCGAGGCATAGAATCGTTGCCAATTGCTACATCATAGATAAGCTCTTTATCTCTACTACCCAGTGAACGGTTTGTTTTAATAACCACAACGTAATTTCCGTCATTTAACCTAAGTCTTGCAATTTGAAAGTCGGAGTCTACTTTTCGCGGGTCAAGTTTTTTAAATAATGCTTCGATTTTTGAGAAATCTAAAGGTTTAACTTCTTGTGATTTGGGGCTTGTTTCAGTGGTCATGATTATTGGGACAGACTCATGAATTGTATATAAAATAAAGATTGGAGTCAATCGAAATCAAGTTGAGGCTAAATACTGTATACGGCTATTTTCCAATTGCCAAAGATAATTGATTGAAAGCATGCTGCAACTCGCAGCTTTCAGGTTTTTCTTCGAGTTTTTGCTTCACATTTGAAAGACGCTCATTGACTTCTTCTGGGGAAAAGTTTTGGGCTATCATGAATGCATCAAAACCATCAGGCTGACAGAAACCTCCCTGACATTTTGTTATATCCACCTTTTCTATATCTCTCTCACATTTCATTTAACTATTAACCTCATTTATGTAGCTGTATTTAAAACCTAGTTATGGATATTTTCAAGTTTGTGTACAGATTGAACCTAAATATCCTACTTCCCCAATCTCCGATGGTTGGCGTATTGACACTTCGGGTTTTCTTTGGGTAAGATACATATATTAAAATTTAAAAATCAAAAATTAAAAATCAAAAATTCTATTGATGAACGATAAACGGATAATTCTCCATGCCGATTTAAATAGCTTTTTTGCAACTGCTGAACAGCAAACTAACCCAAAATTGCGAGGCAGGCCGGTAGGTGTTGTTAAAGCAAAAGGTCGAACTTGCATTATTGCTGCTTCATATGAAGCCAAAAAGTACGGGGTGACAACAGGATCTCGCGTAAATGATGCCCGCAAAGTTTGCCCGCAGATTGTCTTGGTGCCTGCAGATTTTGCAAAGTATGAGGCAATGAGCCTGCGTTTTATTAAAATTTGCGCTCACTATTCTCCACTTTGTGAAGTGTTTTCGCTGGATGAGTGTTTTGTCGATGTAAGTGAAACAGAAAAATTCTGGGGTAATGCTTTTAATATTGCTTTGGAAATAAAAGACAGGCTACGCTATGAAGTTGGTGAGTGGATGACTTGTTCTGTTGGAATTTCCCACAATAGGCTCTTGGCCAAACTTGGATCAAACCAAATAAAACTTGACGGTTTGTTCTGGATAACAGAAGACAATTTATTCAAAGTT
>CAYMGH010000017.1:0-13703 GCA_964389935.1 uncultured Gammaproteobacteria bacterium
AAGAAACAGTACCATCAGATGAATTGTTGTCAACTACAAAAATTTCACTTTCAATTCCTGCTGTTGATATTTGAACCGAATCTAAACAATCCTTTAAAAGTTCTTTAGTGTTGTAGGAAACAATGACAACTGAAAGGAGCAATTTAGGCGGCACCTACTTCCTGATAAACTCTGTCCAGTTTTGCCGAAATTATTTTCCAATTATATTTTTTGGAAACAAGACCGTATGCCAAATCGGCTAATTTTTTACCAGTAATTGGATTATTTAGAACTTTTATTGTTTTTTGAGCTAATTTCTCGGCACTGTCGGCAACAAATGCCTCTTGCCCATCTTTGATTTCTATACCTTCAATAGCCAGATTTGTACCAACAATTGGGGTTTTAGTTGCCATAGCTTCAAGAATTTTATATTTTGTACCACGACCATTTCTAATAGGCGCGAGCAAAACACTACTTTGTGCATAGGCGCTTCTAATGTCCTCAATATCGCCTTCAATCTTAATATCATTTGACTTTAGCTTTAATATTTCTTTTGGAGGATTTCTGCCGACGATCCAGAGCTTGGCATTTTCGATCTCATTTTTTATTTTAGGCCAGATTTTTGCGACCAAAAATTCTGCAGCATCGCGATTTGGTAACCATTTGAAATTGCCGACAAAAAGAATTGTCGGATTTTTAGGTTCTTTTTTCTTAATCCTGTCGAAAAAATCAAGGTCCACACCGTTGGCCACTATGTCCACTTTTAAAGAACTATCAAGCTCTCTGATAAAATTCTTGTCTTCCTGAGACATTGCAGCCAACCTTTTAGCCTTTTTCCAATAATATTTTTCCCAAAATTTTATTTTTACCACGTCAAAAAATAGGAAAGGTTTTAAAACTATTGCCCATTTGGGCAGACTCTCAACGAATCTTTGATAGACAAGGTATTCAATTACTTGCTCCACTAATAGTATAGGAATATTGGTTCTTGGAATATTGGGCATGACGTAAAAAGTTTCGGCGTGGATTAAATCGTAATTCTGATTCTGCAATTCCTCCTTAATTGTTCTTTTGACTTTAGGATCAAAATAAATGCTAACTAAAAAAGGGTAAGGAGTAACCGCCGATAAGCCAATGTTTAGAGGAGACCACGCTTTTCGCCTTTTGAAAACTATTACTTTTTTGCAGAAAGTTTTCAATTTATCTAGATGATCTTTTTCTGATTCGTCCCTAATGAAAGCAGCAAGAGTTATTTCGTGTTTATGAGATAAATTTTTAAGCAAATTGTAAGTTCTAATTTGCCCGCCAGAAACGAGAGGGTACGGAAAATATGGGGTGATCATCAAAATTTTCATCGATTATTTGCCTATGCATTCTACAAACATTTCTACTATTACGTAGTTATCTGTTTGGTCAATCACTCTGCAATGATTGACCAGATTTTTAATCCCTTCGTCCTCCATATCTACTGAAACAAGGTATTTGGTACCGCTTTCAATTAAATCTTTTAGGGGCCTATCCGTAACCGGATAACCATGCCTATTTGTTTGGTATAAAAATGCAGCGTCCCCATTGTACGGGGCAATTACTGTAGCATCCTGCGGTAAAAGCTTATCGACAGCTTTCCCCGCTTCAACAATTGCCGGTTTGTTAATCCAGTAAAAGCCTCGTACTTCAAAAAAGGTGAATGCAAAAGTCAATATAACTAAAATGACTGCCAATAATTTACCCATACTTCTAATAAAATATTTTACAGGAAGATCAAACAGGAACTTTGTACCGATTGCCAGGAAAATTGCCAGGATTGGAACCGATGGAATTTGGTAATAATCGTGCCTGATATTGCCGGATGCAAAGACTACAAAATATAGCAATAATCCCAACAGCCAGAAAAAGTAAAAATACATCTCTTTACTCTTAGACTTTTTAATAATGCCTAAAATTAACAAACTAAATCCAGTAACCGATAAAATTAATCCGCCCAACCTTTCAACAATCATCCATCTAAAAAATGACCCTTTAAAACGAATGCCACCCTCATTCAACAAAAACTGCCAATTGGGTATTCCTTCTGGAAATTGGGACATCCATATTCTCCATGCCGTAAAAGGAAAGAGAGACAACACAATAAAAAGCCACAGAGAGGGCTTTTTGAGCATTCTAAAACCATACTTATCGTAATATAAATAAATTAGAGGGGTTGAGAAAAATATCGCAATTGGCCAGGTAAGGATTGCCAGATTTGCGAATAATATCGAAAGAAGAAAATACACATATTTTTTTTCGTTTTCCAGCCATTTATAAAAAGATAAGAAGAGAGCAAGAAGGAAAAGAACCATCAGAGGCGAAGGAAGAATTGCCGAAGAGTAAAAAACGTTATAAGGAATTGTCGCAAAAAAGAAAGTCGAAAGTGCGGCTATTTGCCAACCGGAAAAAATTCTTACTAACAGATACAAAAGTAACGTTGATACTAGGGTGATTACCACTGTAGTTAATCTTGCAACCGTATCGTTAACACCTGTTATCGTCCAAATTCCTGCAACGATTGAATTGTATATTGGGAATTCAACAAATCTGTATCTATTCGGATTATCAAGCCCATTAGCTTGTGATGACATGTCGTCAAATCTTGGGACTAAAGGATTATAGCCTTCCTTGATAAAATTTCTGGCGACGGCGGCCGTATCTGCCTGTCGCCAAGAATGCCAGTCGGCAATTGGCCTATCAATTTTATAGAGTCTAAGTGCAAGTCCAATAACTAATATGGCTGCAAGAAAAATAATTTCTATTTTTTTCACGATTTTTTTGACTGAGTAGAAAATTTGATTGTTGCAATGAGGATTGCCATCATTATCCAGAATGTATAAGCAACCTTAGATGCTTCAAAAACATCTATATATATTGCGTTAACAAGAAGCCCAAGTGTCGCTGCAACAATTCCAGCAACGATAGTAAAGTAAAAGGGGTCTTTAATTTTTTTGAAGTTTGTAAGCGCGTACCAAATACTAAGGGCAACAATAGCATAAAAACTTAAGAAACCCAAAAGACCTGTTTCGCCCAATGCTCGAAGAAAATCATTATCAGTAGATTCCGCCTCAGTAAATTCACTTATTGTCATTTTTGTCAGCGTGGAATATCCAGAACCAAGAAGCGGATTCCTGCTAAAACCTTCTATTGCCTTGGGCCATGCGTAATCAAGACGTATTCCCGTTGAAAGATCATATTGTAGTGCTGCCTGAGAATAGACACGTGGCTTGGCAGCAAAAGTACCCTCCGCCTCGGTCCCAAATTCAGGTACATCGACTACAACGTCCGAAGGCTTTCCCGGGCTTGGGGGAATATCCGATTGAGGCGATACCTCAGTAATATCTATATACGCAACTTCTTCTCCTTGAGGTTTTTCTTTCAAAGGCTTAAAAGCAGCGTTCTTAAGCTCATCCACTTTAAGAACATGAGCAAACCTATCTGACAAATCTCCGAATGAAAACATGATTGAGAGTGAGATAGTCATTACAACAAACCATCTTGAGAGTGACCAAATCAATCCTTTTTTAGCCGATAATATGGCAAAAACGACTGTTATGGAAAAAATAAAGGCTATAAATGAAGTTCTTGAGACAGTTAAAATTAACAACCAAAATCCTGCCACTGAAACCAATAAGAAAAGCGATTTGTGCAGCCATTTTTTGACTATTAAAAATAAAGGAATGAAAAGTGTTAAAACAATCATCAAATAAGCAGCCAAATCATAGTGGCCGCCAAATGTTGAAAGAACTCGCGCGTGTTCAGTTAGATATAGTTTTATGCCTTTAGAAAACTCTCTGTTCATTGTCGAAAACACAGGCCAATACAAATATTTTTGTCCGAAACCATAGATAGAAACTGCTAGAAGAACGATAGCCGCTAAATAAACGTATTTCTTAATTTGTTCGAGCGATTTAATAGATGAGAAAAATATGAAAAAAACAGAAAAGTACTCGACTCTTCTTAAGAAGTGCAGAAATAATTTTCCTACGTGAAGAGGTTCAAAAGGTACTGTTCTTGTTATAAATATTGCAGAGAGGCTTGATAAAAAACCAATAACAAGATATATACCAATTGGTATAAGCAGAAGATTGCCCTTTAGCGAAACCTTTCCACGAAACAGCCAGATAATCCAGATTAAAAAAGCGCAGCCCACTAAAATGTCATCCATGCGGATTCTGACAATGTAGCCGGGCAGGATATCTGTAATGGGAATTTTAGGATAGAGAGGCAGAAAAATTAGAAGGGCGATTGAAAAATACTCCAATATGTGATCATCTAACAGCTTTAAAAGTTTCGACATAGGATTTAGCTAGCTCTTTTCTACCCAAAGCGCCAAATACGGCAATTCTAACTAATGCTCCTATTTTAAGGAAGACTTTGAGAATTTGCAAAGCAAAATAGGTCTTATGTTTCCGGTAAAAATAAATTAAACCTTTATACTCCCCTATTAAAGCCTTCGTTGGGATTTTTTGGTGCGACCCCCTTCCAATATGCACTACCTTGGTAATCGGAGAAAAATAGATTTTATAATCATCTTTTTTAAGACGATAGCACCATTCTACTTCCTCGCCATACATAAAAATTTGCGGGTCCAATGAGCCTACTTCGTCGATTACTTTTTTGGGAATTAACATGGCAGCTGCCGTTACCCAGTCGATCTGATGCCCATTTTTGTAAAAGCTGTCGTGATCGATATGGTAAGGTTTAAAAAACATACCAATTGGCAAATCATCCAAGAAGCTCATCCAGAAAAAAATCTGCGGAAGGTGAGGAAAATATCCAGCTGATTGCTGAATAGTTCTGTCCTCATTTAAAAGTTGAGGACCAATAGCCCCCAAATCCCCCTCTATACTTCGAGCTTTGTCGAGAAGTTTCCTAAAACTATTTTCAATTAAATAAGTATCAGAATTCAAAAGAAAAATGTACTGCCCTTTTGCTATTTTTATCCCTTGATTATTAGCCTTTGAAAATCCCATGTTCTCTTTATTGAGTATTAATTTTACCTGAGGAAATTTTTCCTTCACCATAGCCTGACTACCATCCTTCGATCCATTATCAATAACAATAACTTCGAAATTAATACTCTTTGTGAATTTGTAAATCGATGAAAGGCAATTTTCAAGAAGCTTCTTGGTGTTCCAATTGACAATTACTACGCTTAAATCCATATTTTCCTTTTTGCGATCTTAAGATACTGATAAGAGGTAGCCAAAAAGACTCCGGTAATTATTAAAACTGCCCCTAAAATCAGATTTAAATTAAGTCTTTCACTAAATAGAATAATTCCCAACGTTGTTGACCAGATAACCTGCACATAGAGATTGAGGGATGAAATGAGAGCAGAGGTATTTTTAATCAATAATTGGTAGACCACAATGAAAAGCAATGCCACAAGTGCTAAACAGAGTGCGATCAAATTTACTTTAATGTTCAAACTGTAATTCAATTTTCCGTTTGCTATGAGAGGTCCAAGTGCAAAAATGGAGATTGTACATGCCATTATAAAATTGGTAAAAGTAATTTCTCGTGGATTAAAATGTCGAGCATTTTTTCTCGAGATGACCGTATAAAGTGACCAAGAAAGTACAGCTGTGGCAATTAGAAGATTACCAAGTGGTTTACCAAAAGAGAAAATATCCGCAGTCCTAAATGAACCCCAAATTAATATACTCATCCCAATCAAGGACAGGAGGAGACCAATCACTTGATTACCTGTTAGTTTTTCTTTCAAAAAAATATATCCGACAATCGCTACTATTAAAGGCGTAAATACGTACAGTAATTGACCCATTATTAAACTGGTATATTGAATACCAATCGCATAGAAAATTACATTGGCTGAAAAAAGAACACCAGCACTTGCCAAAAACTTATCAGAGACTAATTTCCTCAATAACTGTCTTTTAAATGCAAATGGAGCAATTATTAAAAGACCAAGAAAGAAACGAATTGCTACAATTGTTAGCGGATCCAGATAAACCACTAATAATTTTACTAATGCTCCAACAGTTGCACCTATGAGACTCGTTAAGAAAAATAGGCCAAGATTAAAAAACATTATTGGAATAACCTGGCGCGACCGAGTTTGTAATGGGGATTTTTGTTTTTGCGCTCCCCTATTTTTTGCGCCGGGACTCCGCCGACAATTTCAAATGGTTGCACATCTTTAGTAACCACTGCTCCAGCTCCCACAACTGCTCCTTTGCCTATTTTGACGCCTGGTAAAATTGTCACTCTGGGTCCTATGAACGTATAGTCACCTATTTCAACTTCTTCCTCAATTGGATCGAATCCTTCAGAATTAACATCATGTTCGCTGTTGTAGATTAAAACGTGTGAAGCAATATCGACGTTACTGCCAATTTTTAAAGGTGCTCTACCATCTAAAAAAGCATGATCACCTATAATTGATCCGTTACCAATTTCAATTCCTGCAGGATTAAAAAATCTTGCCCACATGTGAATATAAGAATCCTTGCCTATTTTCATGCCGGAAATGCGATAAAAAAAATTCCTAGCTGAATGAAACGGCACGTTCATACCGATTTCATAAAGCATTAGAAGCCACAAATCCAGCCAGATGTTTTTGATTCTATTCTTGGATTTTCTGACGACTTCATCAGTTGTCAATTCTTTACCCATTCGGTCCTTCATAGATACAAATAATATATCATTTTACCTAAATTAAAGGTGGAATCATACTCAGTTTTTTAGCTTGAAGCAACTTTTCCGAGGATTTTTAAAGTTTCGCCTGCACATTTTTGCCAGGAAAAGCGTTTTACGTTAGCATATCCTCTTTTGATTAAATCACGTCTCAGCTCTTCATTGGTTAAAACTTTTTTAATTCCGTTTGCTATAGAATTAACATTTTCGGGATCAACTAAAAAAGCACTATTCCCTACTACTTCTGGCAAAGAAGATGTGTTTGATACAACTGCCGGAGTACCGCATGCCTGCGCTTCGATCACCGGAATTCCAAACCCTTCCCATAAAGACGGTAATACATAGACATCGGCGCCACTGATCAACGCAGGTAGATCAGAATCAGAAACATACCCGGTAAATGTAACTTTGTCTTCAAGATTAATTTTATTGACTTTTTCAAAAATCGAATCATAGAACCAACCCCTGCGACCAACTATTATTAGCCGGTAATTTCTAATTTCTAATTTCGAATTTCTAACTAATTTGTGGAATGCCTCTATGAGACGTTCAATGTTTTTGCGTGGTTGGAGTGTACCGACAAAAATTATGTAATCACCTTCAATTTTATATTTCTTTTTGGCTTTGGTGATTTTTGCTTTAGATTGAGGTTTAAACCTCCTTTCGTCATAGCCCATATAAGTTACAGTGACTTTTGACGGATTTACTCCATAATTGTGAACTATATCGTTTTTGGTTGAACTGGAAATAGCAAATATGTGTGCTGAATTTTTAATTGAGTATGAACTCCAACTTTTGAGTTGATATAAATCATCCCGATTGAAAAGGTTGGGGTAATGTAAGTAAGACAAATCAAATATTGTTATACAATATCTTACTTTTGAAAATCTGGGGCCGTAATGACCCAATGAAAAGAATACATCGAGTTTGCTACTAAATGTTAGTTTGATTGGAAGAGCAATTTGAGTCCACATTTTTTTCGGTCCGAAAACCATATATTTAAAATTTTGACCCTCACTGGGTAAATCTGGTAGAGGTTTTTCCTTTAAATACACCATAAATTGATGCTCTTTGTTTTGAGAAAATTGTCTTAATAGTTCAAAGGCATATTTGCCTGAACCTACTCTATTTTTTACATTGGCTTCGTTACCGTCGATGCCAATAATCATTTTTGACGATAAAGCTTCCTGTAAAGCTTGAGTGTTTCTTTAGCGGTTTTTGACCATGAGAATTTTCTTGCACGGGTCAAGCTTGCATTGACCATTTTTTGGTAGCTTTCAAGTTTTAAATCTAAGACCATTTCTATGGCGTTTTTAAGCTGCCCCTCACTTCTTGGGTCAACAAGGATTGCGGTGTCTTTAGCTATCTCTGCCATTGAAGAGTTTTTGGATGTAACTACTGGAGCTCCGCATGCCATAGCCTCCAAAACCGGAAGTCCGAATCCTTCATAAAGAGAGGGATAAACAAACACCCTGCAGCCTGAATAAAGAGCGATTAAGTCTTCATCTGGTACGTAATCGGTCCAAATTACGTTTTCTGCTGATCTCAAACCTTCACCCCAGCCGAATTTCCCCGCCAGCACAAGTTGAGGTTTCGCATTTTTGTATTTTGGGTTTTGAGAAATAGACTCAAAAACATCCAGTAATTTTTGAATATTTTTGCGAGGTTCCTGAGTTGCCACCGATAAAATATAAGGTTTTTTAATCTTATACTTCTGGAGAATTTCCTCTATTCTATCGTCTTGTGCTGGTTTAAATTTATAGGCAGCAGCCAGATGTACTACGAAAATTTTCTCCTCAGGAATTTGTAAAAATTTGATAATGTCTTCTTTTGTCGAGTGTGAATCCGCAAGTATTAAATTTACTTCTTTTTTAACTTGCTTAAGTCTCTTTTTTTGGTTCGAAAGGATTCTTGGGTGAATAGATGAAGGAAAAAGGTAAACAACCATATCGTGAACGGTTGTTACCTTTTTTGTATCTGATGATTTAATTGGTGGTTGAAGCCAATCAGATGAATGAAAAACGTCTACTTTTCCAATAAATTTATCAATAGGAAGAATATGCAAAGTGTTCCAGATAACTTCAAAAACTCGAAGCGGGAATGGATAAAATTTGAAATCGACATTTTTATACTCTTGTAAATTTCTTTTGAATTCCTTTAATTTCTTTTTTTGCCTGAGTGAAGTACCAAACAAAATGTACTGGTTAGAATGATCAATTTTTAGTAAAGCCCCGACTAAATTTTCGGTGTATTTGGACACACCAGTTCCATAAGCCACCTGGGAAATATCAATTCCAATTTTCATGAAGCAAATTCTATCACAAAAACCTGCCTGTAAGTTTTGCCGAAGTTACAAATTCTAAGGATTGGGAGGAAAAATAAATAGCCCTTTAGATATGAATAGTAAAGGACTCTATTTTTAGTAATCCATGAGTTCATTAAAATGCTTCGAACTAAGAGGTTTAAATTAGGATAAATGGTAACTTTCGCTTTTCTATTGAGCTTAGCTAAAGTATTATCAACGTAACTAGCCAAACTCGAGGCTTTTGGAAGACCGAACTTTATGTGTTCTTCGAAAAATTGATTTTTTTCTTTAAAAAGTCTGTTCCATTTATTTCTGAGCAGTTTATCCTGCGCTTCGGAATTCTGCCCACAGGGAACAACAATTATGGCTAGCTTTTTTGTCACCCTTAATTGTTCGAGTATTGATTTTTCTCGATTTTCAGGAGGTATGTGCTCTATAACATCTACCGATAAACTCACATCATAACTATTATTTGGAAACGTTAATTGTTGTGCTTCACCTTGGATTTTGCGAAGATTTCTAGATTCTGGCCCGGAAAAATTTATATCTACCCCATCTATTTTCTTCTTCAGATAAGGAGTAATACCCAATGAACCCGAACCGATTTCAAGTATTTTGGAATCTAGTAAACGTCGCTTTCTTATCTCCTTAACGACCGGTGCGTATCTGAGGGCAGCCTCCGGATGTTGTCCCCAGAAATATTTATCGGAAATTTTTTTTAAATTCTTTTTAACGATTGAACTCATAGACAAACCCTACACCTGCAAAATCTTTTGTTGAGGTATTTGTAAAACCTTTATTTATAATTTCCTCAAACAAAATACCGTTAGGATCAGTTATCCCGGACAAGTATTGAAAAAGGAACACTTGGTCTTTATATTGCGTTAAGTTTTCCAGATTACTCGACACGTTTTCTCTTTTTGCGCTAAAACTGTCGAGCGCGCCCGAGGCTTTTACATACCCCATGTTGTAGTAATCAAAGGGCGCTACAGTGTGATTCGATTCAAAAAGAACTATGGAATTTTCTTTGGCTTGATTGCGCACATAACTGACAGCTCCTCTCCAGTTCTCCCTTTGAAATTTAGGATTTAAATAGTAAATTGACAATGTTAAAACATTTATAAGCAGCCCTGACAATAAAAACATCTTTACGTATTTATTGACGTTAATCGTATTTATTGCCGATGCCCAAATCAAATAAAATGCAGGCAAAACAAATATATATCTAATATACGCAAAAATTGGAACAAAAAAGGAAATTACAAAGCCCAGAATTAAAGGAGTAAAAAACCAGAATAAAGCAAAAGATCTAAATATTGACATCCTGAAAAATGAAATTAGAAACATAAGAAATACAAAAATTCCTGCAGGCAAAAATACTATTGAGTAAACCAAGTTATTATCAGAAGAAATCCTTCCGATAGTAAACTTTACGAAAGTAATAGCAAAAAATTTTAATTCAGAAGAACCTACGACATTTGCCCACGCAGGAGATAAATTGGCAGCGCTAAGTCCAACAGCGAGCTGTTTCGGAAATATTAATAGCCAGGGCACAAGAATTAGGGATATTAAAACAAAAGCAGGTAAAAATCCAAGTAGTGTTGATTTCTTAATATTTTTTCTAAATATAGCCAGATAACAAATATAAGTAGGTATAAGAAGATAAACAAGATAATCCGAATAAAGCATTAAAGCTGTAGAGGTTATGAATCCACACCAAGCGAGTACTTTTTCTTTTTTCAAAATTGAGATAAAAAAATAAACAGATAGAGACGCCAAAAAAGCAGCTAAGCTGTACATTCTGGCTTCTTGGGAATAATAAATATGCAGAGGGGCAGTCGCTAAAAGTATAGCTGCAATCAGGGCAGTCTTTTCTTCGTAAAGTTTTCTGGCTATTAAGTATGTTATATAGACAGTTAACACACCAAAAACAACAGAAGGTAATCTTGCAGCAATTTCCGACGTCCCAATTAATAGGGTATTCGCCCTAAGAATTACGTGATACAGAGGTGGATGAAAATCACTTAACGAGTAGTCAAAAATAAGATTCTTAAAAGAAAGGTTGGCAACATTATTAACGTTTATTGCCTCATCCAACCAAAAACTTTGATTTAAATTGATTAATCTTAGAAAAAGAGCTAGTGCGGCAATTAAAAAAATCATTTGAATTTATTTTCTTTAAAAAATGACCTCACCACAGACATGTAAATTGCAGCATCGTATACAGGTTTGAATATCAAAAAAGCCAACTGTAAATTTATTAAAGTTTTTGAAAGCCCAATAATTATTGTAAATGGCAAGCTGTATAAAACTAGTGACTTTATTCTTCTTATTAAACTTCCAGAAATAAACTCATTCTTGCCTATCCAACGTGCCTGTTTAAAGACTTCTTGCAGTGAACTAGGATTTGAATGGAAATAAACTGCACCTTTTGCAAGTGTAGATTTTTTGTTTAGTTTTCTGGAAAGCGACCAGTCGTCCGTATACTCGCCTGTTGCGTCAAATCCTCTTACTTTCTCAAATTGACTTTTTAAAATTGCACGGAAGACCGGAGCCACGTTGGGATAATCAGGCGGGATAAGCCTGTCAATCGGCCACCCTCTATTAATATTCCAACATGCAGACCAGATATTGCTGTAGTTTGCGTTCATTTCATTTTTTGAGAAAGTACCTATTGTTTCACCTCTTATTATCGGTGCTGTTAGATCCTTTATAAAATTTTTGTCGAATGTCATATCGGCATCCACAAAAACCAAGATTTCTCCTTTCGCCTCTTTTGCCCCCAAGTTTCTAGCAGGCCCGGGACCAAGGTGTTTTTGACGATACATTTTGAGATCTGAGATTTTAGGTTTGAGATCAGAGATTTTTTTTAGAGTATTATCGGTAGAACCATCGTCTACTAAAACAATTTCAATATCTTTGTATGTCTGATTTTTGAGACTTTTCAGGCATTTTGCGATTGTTTCCTGCTCATTATAAATAGGGATTATTATGGAGATTAATTTATTCATGTCAGTCAACTAGATCTTTAATTAATTTAGAGTATTTTTGGGCAATTTTATTCCAGCTAAATTTTAGAGCCTGGTCATAAGGAATGTTGCGGTAATTTGTATTGGAAGCTATTAATAAGTCTTTTGCATACTGTTCTGTGTTTGTCGGGTCTGTAAGAATTCCAGCTTTGCCTATTATTTCCTGTCGTGAATCGTCACAAGTTGTAACGATTGGCAGATTGCATGCCATTGCCTCCAAATAAGAAATACCAAAGGCTTCAGTCTCTGAAGCCAGAGTAAAAACTTTCCCACATTTATAATAGGCTGGAATTTGCTGATATGGTGGCGTTAGTCTTAAGTATCGACTTTTTAGAATTCGTCTTCCTAGAGAATCAAGGTAACTGTTCATTTCTCCGTCACCCAAAATAAGTAGACTCAGATTTTTAGCCTTTGCTACGGCCTTAATCGTTAATTCGATTCTTTTGTATGGCACCAGCGCAGATGCACAGACGACAATTGGTTTTTTAAGATTTATATTTTTTGGTTTTACTTTGGGATTAAACTTAGCAAGGTCAACTCCATTCGGAATAATTTCCGTCTTCATTTCTGGAGCAATCTTTTCAGCCCAATTTTTTTGAGTAGAAGTCAAAGCGATAAAAACATCCGGTCTCCAGAATATATTCCATGCATCATCTGAACCCACCCCTGCATGGCCGGAGATTAACATTTTTGAACCTGTAATTTTAGTCAACAGTCTTACAGTAGCAGTCTGCCAACCGCCATTTAATGGGACTACTATATCGAATTTTTCCTTAATTATTCGAGGTATAGGTTTTAGCGTGAATATTAGTATTCTTATAGACTGCAAGTCTAAGTAAAGTTTCCCCAAAATACCCCTCGAGGATTTCGGTGCCTCTGCTTTTGCAGCAATCTGCTGAACTCTTATTCCTTCTTGATAAATGGGAGGTCCTGCCTGGAAAATCGTAATTTTATTTCCTGGCTTAAAGCGTCTTGATAATTCGTATACGAAAGTTTCTACTCCCCTGTCGACAATTCCGCTATAGAAACTTAGAAAAGCAATCTTAGTCATACTGATAAAGTTTCTGTGGTCCTCGTCTTACAGACTGCGGGCCTAAAAAAGCTTAAAAACGCTACTTTCGCCATTTTTTGCTATTTTTTAAAAAGTAGGTGATTAAAAAGAAGATTGTTCCAAGTGTTATCATTCTGCCTGTTTTAAAACTTTCGGGCGCGTAAACCATTTCAAGCCTGTCTGTTTCTGGCGGAACAGCGATTTTCCTAAAAATAGGTTCTTCCTCTTCTACTTTAAATTTTTGGTTATTCATATACACGAACCAGCCGGGATAGTATTTTTCCGAAAAAACCAGTTCCCGAGGTGCCGCAGATTTTTTAAATTTTACAATAATTCGATTTGGAGAATATTTTTCAATCGTTATATTTTCTTCAGAGTTTGCAAAGAAGACTCTGCGTTTGTAAAGTCGATTCTGGTAGAGATAGACATTGTCAAATTTGCCTACAGTTACAAAATTATTATTTTCAAGTTTGTAGGTTGATGCAACATATTTAACGTTGGCAAATCCTAGTAGGTTAGCATCTGGCTGAGGAGGCACAGGTGTTTGCCAAACTTGATAGGGCGGAAAAATGACAGCAAACTTTTCAAAATTATAGCCACCTGCTTTTTGTAAAAAATCGACAAAATCGATATCCTGAATTGGCGTCTC
>CAYMGH010000018.1:0-13699 GCA_964389935.1 uncultured Gammaproteobacteria bacterium
AGGTAAAAACACTCTTTTTGAACTTGAAACGTCTACAAACGGATTAACATTTAAAAATGAAGAGAAACATATCAAATTTAAAAATAAAATACTTGCCGAGCAGGAAATCAGCAATATAAGTGTTAGCGTTTGGGAAAACCGGTATATTGCCTGTTATCTTCAAAAAACAGGTGCGAGTAAAAATCTTTTTAGCTCGGTAAGCGATGACAGGGAGATTTTCGAGCATATTAAGGCAATTGATCATATAACCGAAGCAGGCAGCATAGTTCCCAATTTCAAAATTCAAAATAATTATGTTTTGTATTTTGGCGGTGACTTTCTGCGCCTTGCGTATTCTAAAAACCTGGCTGACTGGGAGGTTGCCAATGAGAAGCTGCACTCTGAGCCAAAAGGGTTTTTTGGTAAGTCGAGCCTAATTGTTGCAAGCAGTTTCTTAACACATCAGGGGATTTTAGTTTTCTATCTCGAAAATAGAAGTTCAAAAAAACATAGCCACTATATTTTGAAAGCAATACTGACAGATATTAGAAATCCGCTTCAGGTTCTCGAAAAGTTCGATGAGCCGATTTGGGAAACTTCCGCAGAGTGGACTAAATATAAAATTACGCCTGTGGGTGTCGTCAAACTTGAAAACAAATTGTTTTCTTATTGGAGTGTTGCCAGTCGCGGCCTTTTTGTAATTACCCACCCTTTTATAGATACAGTCACCAAGATAAAGCAAAATGTCCCGTTCGTTATCATCAAAAAACTGAAGCAGAATCCGCTTATTGCACCTCTGGTTAACAATTTCTGGGAATCAAAGGCAACATTTAACCCGGCTGCTGTCCATGAAAAAAACAGGGTTCACATTATCTACCGCGCTATTGGTGAAGACGATGTTTCGGTTCTTGGCTACGCTTCCAGTTCAGACGGAATTCACTTTGATGACAGGCATCGAGATCCCATTTATGTTCCAAAAGAACCATTTGAGCTGTCTGGTAACTTGAGGCAAAAAAATGGCAAATACTCTCCATTTGCATCCGGTGGCGGTGCTTATGGAGGAGTTGAAGACCCGAGGATCACCAAAATCGATGATAGATTTTATATGACATATGTTGCTTATAACGGCTGGAGCCACCCGCGGGTTGCCCTGACTTCAATTGATGAAGTTAGCTTCCACAATAAAAACTGGCAATGGGAAAAACCGGTTTTAATTTCCAAACCCAATGAGGTGAATAAAAACGCCTGTATACTGCCTGAAAAAGTAAATGGTAAATATGTGATATTTCATAGGGTTTACCCTGATATATTAGTCGATTTTGTAGATAGCCTTAACTTTGACGGTAAGACTTTTTTGCCGGGAGAATTTAAGATCGAACCCGTTCGTGACAGATGGGATAGCCGAAAAGTCGGTGCCGGTCCCCCGCCTATTAAGACGCCTGATGGCTGGTTAATGATTTATCAGGCTGTAGGAAATCAGGATCCATCAAAGTATAAAATCGGTGCTATGCTGCTTTCTCTCTCTAACCCAACCAGAATTGTCTCTCGAGCCCGCGAGCCGGTTTTGGAACCAGACAAGTGGTACGAAAATGATGGATTTAAAACAGGCGTTGCTTATCCGTGTGGAGCCGTTGTTATGGAAAACAAATTAATTGTTTATTATGGCGGATCGGATTCATACGTTTGCGGTGCTACAGCCAATCTTGAAAAATTTGTTCGCGAATTAAAACTTAATCATCCGGTCCACTTAAACCCAATCAGCCAAATAAATTAGCTAATGGTTAAACTTAAAAGGTTTATTGCCAATCCGATCCTTTTGCCTACTAAGAATCAATGGGAAAAGGATGCAGTTTTCAATGGCTGCCCTATTGAAGACGGAGACAGTTATCACCTTTTATATCGGGCACTGGAGCTTGGTGCGACAGTTGACGGTCAAAAAATAGATTTGTCGACAATCGGCTATGCCAAAAGTGCTGACGGAATCCACTTTTCGACTCGCAAACAACTAATAAAGCCGGAAGAGTCTTGGGAAAAGTTCGGTTGTGAAGACCCAAGAGTTACTAAAATTGATGATAAATTTCTTATTTTTTACACCGCAATTTCAGCTTTTCCTCCAAATCCTGATTCCATAAAAGTTGCAGTTGCCGTAACGCGTGACTTTCAAAAAATTGAAGAAAGGCACTTAGTTACGCCCTTTAATGCAAAAGCAATGGCACTATTCGGCGACAAAATTAATGGAAAATACGCTGCAATTTTAACAGTTGACACTGACAAGCCTCCCGCAAAAATAGCTGTAGCATATTTTGACAAATTAGAACAACTTTGGGACAAATTATATTGGGAAAAATGGCAGAGAAGTTTGGACGATAACATCTTGCCATCACTGCGAACTTTAGACGACCATGTTGAACTTGGAGCTCCACCTGTTAAAACTGCTGACGGTTGGCTAATTATCTACAGTTATATAAAAGATTATTTTACGAGCGATAAGATTTTCTCAATAGAAGCAGCACTACTGGACATTAATAACCCTTTAAAGTTAATCGGGAGATCCCCATCCCCCCTTCTGATCCCAGAAATTGATTATGAGACAAGCGGGCTTATTCCTGATGTGGTCTTCCCTTCTGGAGCACTAATTAAAAATGATGAGCTGGGTGTTTACTATGGCGCTGCCGACAACTACTGTTGTTTGGCAACTTGCAACTTAGAAGATTTATTAAAATCTCTAAGGCATCTAGAGTACGTTAGTCCGCAAACAATTAAAACAATTGCCATTTTTAAAAAATATAGTGACAATCCGATTATCACACCGATTCCTGAACACAACTGGGAATCACGATATACTCTTAACCCTGCAGCAATTTATGAAGCAGACAAGGTTCATATACTTTACAGGGCACAAGGAAGAGATAACACTTCAGCCATTGGCTATGCAGCGTCGCTCGATGGAGTCCATATCGAACACAAATCTTCAGAACCGATATATGAACCAAGAGAAAAATTTGAACAGCAGATATATGAAGATAGTTTTTCCGGTTGCGAGGACCCAAGGCTAACCAGGCTGGATGACAAAATATACATGTGTTATACGGCTTATGACGGCATTAACCCCACAAGGGTAGCACTAACAAACATTTTCGTTCCCGATTTTGTAAAAAATAACTGGAACTGGAGTACGCCCATATTAATTTCATCTCCAGGTGTAAACGACAAAAACGCCTGTATTTTATCTGAGAAAATAAAAGGCAAATATGTATTTTTGCATAGACTTAAAAATTCCATCTGGATAGATTATGTTGATGATCTTGATTTTAAAAATAACAGGTGGCTGCAAGGGGAAATTTTATTTGAACCGAATGAGGAGAGTTGGGATAGCGAAAAAATCGGTATCGGGCCACCACCTGTAAAGATCAAGGAGGGTTGGCTGCTAATTTATCATGGTCTTTCTAAATACGATGGCAGATACAGACTTGGGGCGGCTCTTTTAGAAGGAGCCAATCCTTCAAATGTAATTGCGAGACTTAGCTACCCGATACTGGAGCCAATTGAAAATTACGAACATGATGGGCTTCGGCCCGGTACGGTTTTTGCCTGCGGGGCAGTTTTAAAAGGTGATGATCTTTTTATTTATTACGGTGGCGCTGATCAATATGTATGCGTAGCTTCAGCAAAGATAGATGTACTTTTAAATGAACTTAATAATTCCAAATTATAAGATACTTGACCTATTATTGTATAATATTGGTCATCTTAATTGCTGCCTGATAGGAGAATTTTTGGGCATGCATAAATCCACTCGGAAGCTGCCAAAACTGACTTTCTTCAAAGATGGGGTAGTGTGTATGTTCAGATACCAGGCAGGGTGCAGTCTGTCAATAAATAATTAATCATGAGTAAAGAACAATTAACACATTTGGATAACGAACCAATTGGAAAAAGGCCAGAAAACGGAAAAGATAATCTGCTTTGGTCGGTTGCCAAACATGTACCGATGCTGCGACCTCTTTTACTTTTCGCCGTACTCACGGGGGGAGCCGGCAATGCACAAAGTGTCGAGCAAGATCCCACTCCAAGCCCTACGACAATCACAGCAGAAGGCTCCATCACCGACCAAAACGGTGACGGATTTATCAATCTTGTCGATGCCAGAATTTTAACACCACCTCAAACTGCAGATTGCCCTATTTGTGTCGATGTAAACGATGATATGACCGTTGACGATAAAGACGTGGATTTAGTGCAAAGTTTCACTAATTCAATTTCAAGCACAGAAGCTACTGGAGATATACGACCATATAAAGCCAAACTCGATGTCAATTTTGACGAAATTGTTGACGATACGGATGTAGATATCATTACAAATTATGTAGGGCGGCAGGTTGAAGAAAGTGGGTTTGGACTCGACAAGGCTTCCGAGTTAATCTCTGGATTTATGGCAAACGATATTGTTGTCAGATTTAAACCCGATGCGACTGAAGAACAAAAACAAGCCTTGTACTCAAAATACAACCTGACTCAAAAAACGATTCTCCAGCGTATTCCTCTTGTGAGACTGCAGACAGCCGGTAGCGACATTGAACAATTACAAAAAACGCTTTCTGTTGAACCCATTGTCGATTCCGTTCAGAAAAATCACTTAGCGGAACTGTTGACAGATGACCCTCGCTGGATTGATCAGTGGGGACATAAAAAAATTAGGATTGAACAAGCTTGGTTTACAGAGAGCACTGGTAACTCTAATAACAGGGTAAGGGTCGGCATAATAGATACTGGTGTTGACTACAGTCATGAAGACCTTCAAAGAAATCTCTCCACAGAATTAAGGCGCGATGTAACAGGATCGACTCCGATCTGGACTTTCGATAATCAGGATTTAACGGATGACGTGGGTCATGGTACTTTTATCGCCGGCATAATTGGCGCGACAGTCAATAATAACAAAGCTATAGCCGGTCTTAATTGGGATGTGGAAATTATTCCAGTCAAAGCATGTCTCCCAGACCCCTTAACCGGCGGTAGCTGTCCAACATTTTACATATATCAGGCTCTGGATTGGTTAAGCTTTCAGGAAGTCGATGTTGTTAACATGTCATTCGGTTCAGGTTACTTTGAAAATGATAATGATAATGGGGACTACTATCTGGATTTAATGCAGGAGCTCGGAGTAATCTTAATTGGCGGCGCTGGTAATAATGGCAGAAATGATTGTGTATATCCGGCAGCACACGCGGGTGTTGTTTGTGTCGGAGCAACAGACCAAAATGATGCGCTGGCAGCAAACAGCAGCGGCAGACAAGATGCCGATATTTTTGCGCCAGGAGTTTCAATAATTTCGACTGTACCTCCAAATTCACCATATGATTCAAATGGCAATGGTGTAGAAATTCTTCCTAATGGTGGAGCGGGTTCTACTTCATTTGCTGCCGCCTATGTTTCGGGAATAGCTGCTCTTTGCAAAACCGTTACCCCAATCTCACCTGATAGAAATGATTTAAGGTGTGATAAATTTTTTGCCTATGACACGAATGGCTTTGGGAGAATTGATGCCTGGGCTTATTTATGGTACAGAAATTGCAGCCGTTTTGATAACAATGATTCCAAACGAGTAAATCTACACGATCTCCAGCTTTTAGCCTTTCGGATAAATAATCCGATTGGTTATCGCTGGGATTTGGACATTTATCCAGTTGGTGGTGATGGTAAAATAGATATTTCAGATTATTATGTAGAAGCATCCAGATATGGCGCAGTATGCCAATAAATAATTATAAAAATGAAAGATAGAGAAACTTACAATATAGGCCCTGATATCCCGAAAGCAGATCCGGCTGAAAAAAGACTGCTTCGGAGCTGGACCATCGGAGGGCCGGTTATAGGAACCATTCTTTTGGCGGCGGCCTCCTGTGGAGGGCAAGGTGCTTCTTCAACACCAACAGCGACTGAAGCCGTTACACCGTCACCTACTCCATATGTCGTCATGTGCAGCTTGGAAGAAGAGGATACAAACGGTGACGATATAGGCAAAACCGTGCCAACAGGCGGAGAAACTAGAACAGCTTTGGAAAATTGTTATATTGCTAATCAGGTTATAGTGCGTTTCGAACCAGGAACGGAAGCTGATGGTGCATTGTCAGAAGTAATAAAAGAATTCATAAAAGAGAACGGCTCGGTTTCAAGCAAGGAGGAGTTCGAAGAACTAAAAGCGGAAATAAGAAAAGGGTCTTTAGAGTTGCTGGGGTTAAATGAAGAGTGGGGAATGGAGAGATTTATTGATTCTGAAAACGGCTTTACAGTGTTATTAGTTGTCCCCGAAGAGGTTTTACAAAATATGCCATTGGGTGAAGTGGTTGGAATACTCGAGCAAAAGGATGACGTTGCAAATGCTACTGAGAACAACTTGCTTTCTTTACAGTAGAAAATTTCGAAATTTTCTACATTAATAAAGATCCTGTTTTTATTTTCTCTATTGTAAATTGCAAAGTTTCAGACCAAAATAATATTAAGGAGTATAAATGCCCATTCAGGATATTGTTTTATCTGTTGTCTCTTCGTATTTGATCGGTATTTTCTTGATTCCCACGCTAATAAACACCGGATCGTTAACCAAAATTCCCTTTCCCTACCTAAGTTTGTTTGTTGTCTTTCCGCTTGTTGCCATTGCGGGTATGTTTGTTGCTAACTTTCTTGGCAAAAAGATCAAAATTTTATGGCAGGTTGCAAAGTTCGCGCTGGTTGGAGTTTTAAATACAGCAATAGATTTTGGAGTTTTGAACCTGCTGATATTATTGACGAACTACACTCAAGGTACGGGTTTGGGCCTTATTAACATACCTTCTTTTTCACTGGCAATTCTCAATAGCTACTTCTGGAACAGAAAGTGGGTTTTTGCCGAAGCCAAAAAAGGAAACTTTGTGGTATTTGTGGCTGTAACTGCAATCGGCTTGCTGATTAATACTGGTGTTGTTGTTGGAATTACTACATTAATTCCTCCTGCTTTTGGACTTTCCCCTACTCTCTGGGCAAACGTTGCAAAAGTATTCGCAACAGGATTTTCAATGGTCTGGAATTTTAGTGGGTATAAACTTATCGTCTTTCGACGATAAGTTTGCGCTCCTCGTCCCTCGATAGACTCGGGACTGTGGGGCTAAAGTTGATTGTTTTCAAAAGATAATTTAAGGAAACCAACTTGCGCTCCTCCTCTTTCGGTAAACTCAAGACTGCGTGCCTAAAGCTGATTGTATTTAAGAAGTAAGATATTTTTTGACTTTTTTTAACGCCTTTGCTCTGTGCGATATTTTGTTTTTTATCTTATCAGGCATTTGCGCGTAGGTTTTGCTGTAACCCTTGGGCACAAAAACTTTATCGAATCCGAAGCCATGTGAACCCCTATTTTTGGGTGACAAAGTTCCATAAACTGTTCCTTTGAAAATAAATAACTCTTTGCCATCATAGATTGCTGCTGATGCCGTGACTTTGGTATCTGTTTTTTTATTTTTAACAAGTGCAACCGTGCCCTCGGTTCCCAAAGTTGCAATAAAAAATTTAACAAAGGTTCCGGGCAGACCTTTTAGAGCTTTAATCTCAAGACTTACATCTTCGACTAAAACCGGTTTTTTAAAAATTTTGTAGGCTGCTTTGGCTTTTTCGGTAATGACTTCATCTAAATTAAGTGATTGGATCTCGGGTATTTCAATTTTGGAAACAGTTTGACTTGTACCGAGGATTTTATTGATTTCGACGAGCTTATCTCTGCTTGTTGTAACAACAGTCAAATCAGAAATTCTCATATAAATATCACAAGCCACGACATGTCATAAATTGTGATGATTTAACATCACTCATATTCTATTGTGGCCGGGGGTTTCTGGGTAATATCGTAAACAACGCGATTGACGCCACGAACTTCGTTGACGATTCGAGATGATACCTTTTCTAAAACTTCGCTTGGGATTTTGGACCAATCGGCTGTCATGAAATCTTCGGTGTCTATACTTCTTAGAGCAATAATATAAGAATAAGTCCTCACGTCTCCCATAACCCCGACGGTTTTTACCGGTATTAGGGCAGCGAGAGATTGACCTACCTTATTATATAGTCCTGAGGATTTTAATTCGGAAATAAAAATTTCGTCGGCTTCCTTTATTATAGTAAGCCGCTCGGAAGTTACTTCTCCTAAAATTCTAATAGCTAGCCCTGGCCCAGGAAAAGGATGACGGTTGAGAAAATTGCTGGGAATTTTTAAAATCATTCCCAATTTTCTAACTTCATCTTTATAGAGTTCAGAAAGAGGTTCAATAATTTTTATTTTTAACCCTTGGGGCAAAGTAACATTGTGATGACTTTTGATTTTGTCAGCGTGCTTAGTCGGCCGAGCGGATTCAATTCTATCGGGGTAGATTGTGCCTTGACCCAAAAATTGGGCATTGCCGATTCTTTTTGCCTCAGTTTCCAAAATTTCAAAATAAAGTTTAGCAATTTTTTTACGTTTTTCTTCAGGATCAGTAACGCCTTCGAGAATCTTGAGGAATCTACTTTGGCTTTTAACAATCTTTAATCTTTTAAATTTTACTTTTTTAACTACTTCTTCTAAATCAGAAATGTCGTATTTTCTTAACAACCCAGTGTCTATAAAAACCAAATAAAGATTTTTACCAATAGCTTCCCTAAAAAGAGTAGCTGCAACTAAAGAGTCTACCCCACCGGAAATGGCCATGAGTACTTTTTCGCGTCCAACTTGTTTTTTGATACTATCGACAATTTGCTGTTTAGCTTTTTCAAGATCCCAGTCTTTTTTGGCACCGGCGATTTTAAAAAGAAAATTACTCAGTACAATATTTCCTTTTGGGGTATGCGATACTTCAGGATGAAATTGGATGCCAAAAAATTTCTTCTTTAAATTCTGCATTGCGGCAATCTTGGCATTTTTGGTGGAACCGATTATTTCGAAGCCTCTTGGCAGCTTTTTGACTTGATCTCCGTGAGAAAACCAGACGATTTCTTTACTTGCAAGACCGGCAAATAGAGGCGACCTTTCTACTTCGAGGTATTCTTTGCCGAACTGCTTTTCCTTCTGTGATTTGACTAAGCCTTTGAGTTGCATAGCCATCAATTGTTGTCCATAACAAATTCCCAAAATAGGTACGTCCAGATCGTAAATTTTGGGATCGACTTTAGGCGATTTTTTGTCGTATGCTGATGCTGGGCTGCCGGAAAAGATCAGCGCGTCACACTTTATTTTTTTAAGTTCAGAAATTGTAATGTCTGGTGGTAATAATTCACTTTTGACGCCAAGTTCCCTAACCCGTCTTGCAATGAGATGAGCATACTGACCTCCAAAATTTACGACGCCGACCATTTTATTATGCTAACTTTGCAGTGCTATCGATGATTCTCTCAAGTTGAGGTTTGGAGGTGTCGACTTCAAATTTTTCACCGGTTATTTTTTCGTAGACTTCCATATACTTTTGGGAAATCTTTACGATCAAATCATCAGGCATCTTAGGAACTTTGCCTTTACCCGAATATCCTTGTTCGATAAACCAAAGCCTCATGAATTCCTTGTCGAAATTTTCCGGATCCTTGCCTTTTTTCAGATTCTCACGATATGTTTCTTTTACCCAAAAACGACTGCTGTCCGGTGTGTGAATTTCATCGATTAAAATTAATTTGCCTTTTTTATCAAGGCCAAATTCATATTTAGTGTCAGCCAAAATAAACCCTGCTTTGGCAGCAATTTTAGTTCCCCGCTCATATAGAGCAAGAGCAACTTTTTCTATTTGGCTGTAGATTTTGGAAGGTATTAGTTTTTGTTTTAAAATTTCCTGTTTGGTAATTGGTTCGTCATGGCCGCCAGGCCCGGTTCCTCTTGTTGTCGGGGTGATGACCGGTTTTTTAAGTTTTTGATGTTTTTTAAGGCCGTCTGGAAATTTAATGCCGTAAATTTTGCGCATGCCCTTTTCATACATTGTCCAAAGTGACGTACCGGTTGAACCAGTAATGTATGCGCGTATAACAATTTCAATTGGCAGGGCCTTGGCTTCGGAAACCAGCATGACGTTGGGATCGACAACTCCGATCATGTGGTTAGGAACAATGTCGCGTGTGTTTTCAAACCAAAACTGCGAAAGCATGTTTAGCACTGCCCCCCGAAAAGGAATAAGGCCAAGAACCTTATCAAACGCTGAAACCCTGTCTGTGGAAATCAGGATTCTAAAACTGTCTTTGCTGTACCAATCGCGGACCTTACCGCTTTCCTTTTTACCAAGACCCTTAACTTTGACTGTCTTGACGGCACTGAAAATATTTTTTTCAATGGTTTTTCTATCAATCATTTATTTTTTTTCAAATACTTCTTCCAACCTATTTTTTGCAAGTTACTGTTTTTTTTTATAACACCCAGTCTTTGGTCTTTTTTAAAATCTTCGACCGCTTTGGCAATTTTTGCATCCGAGGCGCCAATAATTTGGGCAGCAAGCAGACCCGCATTTCTAGCACCGTCTATTCCAACAGCTGCAACAGGTACGCCTGGTGGCATTTGGGCTATTGAAAGAAGTGAGTCTAGACCTTCCATTGATTTTGATTTTATGGGTACACCAATTACCGGAAGCGTTGTTTGCGCAGCAATTACTCCTGGTAGAGCGGCAGCACCGCCGGCACCCGCAATAATGACTTTAATTCCTTTTTGTTTGGCGCCAGAAGCATACTTGGTAGTTTCATCCGGCGTTCGGTGGGCAGAAATGACCTGCACTTCGTTTTCAATACCAAGTTCATCAAGAACTGCTGCCGCTTCGGACATTTTTCCCAAATCAGAATCTGATCCCATAATGATTCCAACTTGCGCTTTTTTCATATTTTTAACTCCTTTTTGATTTCAGTTAGCAGCTTTTGGCAGTAAATTTGAGCAAGACCGATATGGTGAGCAGGTTCGAGCAGTTGGGCAATTTTGTCTTTTTCAACAAATTTGGTGACTATTTTATCTTTTTTTAGTAAATTTATTAAGGGGTTAATTTCACCCTCGTTAATTTTCTCCCATGCTCGCATGGAAATTTCGCGAATTTTTTCGTGAAACTGCTGGCGGTCTGCCCCATTTTTAACCGCTTCCATCATTAAACTTTCGGTTCCTGAAAATGAACCGAATTTTTCAAGATTTCTTTTGATATTGTGCTCGTGCACTGTTAAACTCTCGATTAATTCGTTTGAAGTAATAATCAATTCATCGGTTGCTAAAAAGGCTTCAGGTATAAAAATTCTTCTTGCAGCGCTGTCGTCTAAAGTTCTTTCAAGTAAGGAGCTAGCAGCGTTGTTCCAGGCAACTTGTGGGAAGGTGGATATAAATCTTGCCAGAGAGCAGACTTTCTCGGCTTTATCAGGATTTTTTTTGAAGGGCATGGCAGAAGAACCCACACGTTTTGCGCTGCGCGTTTCTGACCATTCACCGAAATTTGGTGACTGCAAAATTCGAAAATCAAAACAAAATTTATAGAGGGTTTGGGCAATTGATGAAAGAATCGAAACTAAAATATAATCGGTTTTTCTGGGATAAGTTTGGCCGCTAACAGTAACTTCTTTAAGACCGAGTTCCTTCATAACTTGTTCACTAAGATTAGCTGCATTAGTTTTTCTGCCTTCCAGAAGTTTTTCGTAAGAAGCGCTGGTGCCGACTGCGCCCTTCATGCCTTTTGATTTTATTTTACTTTTAAATTGGGACAACATTATCAATTCTTCAAAGAGATCCTGGGTATAAAGTGCGAAACGCAAGCCAACTGTTGTTGGCTCGGCCGGCTGCAAATGAGTGTAGCCCATGCAGACTGTTGCTTGATATTTTTCTATTTTTTTAACAAAGCTTTTAACAAGATTCCCCAGTCTTTTTTCAATAATTTCCAAGGCGTCTTTTATTCTTAAAATTTCAGCATTATCATCGATGTCGGTGCTGGTTGCTCCGAGATGAATTTTGCCGCCGCCGACTTTAGCACTTTCGGCGAATGTTTTAATTTCCGCCATGACATCGTGATAAATTTCTTTTTCAATTTCCAGCGACCTTTTGATGTTGATTTTGCCAGCGTTTTTTTCGATATCTGCCAGTTCCTGTTTTGTGAGAAGACCGGCTTTGGTTTGCACTCGAGCAAGAGCAACCCAAACCCTGCGCCATGTTTTTCGCTTATTGCTCTCTGAGAAAATTGAGCGCATTTCGTCTGAACCGTAACGCCATGTGAAAGGCGATTGGTAAATATTAAAATTAATATCGTTCTTCATAGTTTCACATCACACTTTATGACATGTCATTTTTTGTGATAAGAGCTGTTACTTGTAGAATCATGTCGTTATTTTATTAAGCTGGTTTTTTTTAATTGCTTCTTTTATTTCCATGGCGACTCGCCTGCCCATTGAAAGTTGTTGACCATAAAGATAATTTGAATATGGCGTTGCGGCAATTCCCGGTGAGCCGGGCATTCTAGGAGAAACATCAAAAACATAAATTTCTTTTTTTGGCGGACCGGGAGTAATTGCAGTTTGCAATGCAAATGGTCCAATGACTCCTGGCGGAAACATAATTCTAGCCGCCTCAACAAATTTTTCACCAATTTCAAAGATTGGTTCGAGCATTGATTCCAAAACAGTAACAGCGACGTGACCTGCTTCTTCGAATTTTATCGTAACTTTTCGGTCTGACATAGCCTTTTGTTGAATACCGCTTGTTAATCTGATCAGTCCGTCGAGATTTGTCTGACGTCTTGTATCAGTGCCGATCAATTCGAGACGATTGTTAATTCTTGAATAAAAAAAGTTAAAATTAACTTGAGCCCCAACTATAAATTCCTCAATTACTGCTGATCCTAAATCGCTTTTGGTAATTTTACCCTCTTTTATTAGAGTCTCTGATTCATGCTTATATGATGAGGAGGAATCTGCGATAAAAAATGCGCGCTCGAAACCCCTTTCTTTCTCGGGAACTTTGACAATAACAAGTCGATCGATGTCTTTGGGGGATTTAAATATTTTTGGAATTTTGATGCCAGCTTTTTTTAAAATGTCGTATTGATTAACTTTTTCCGTTCGCTCCTCGCTTCTGAGTAAAAACTTATTGCCGAAAATTGGTATTTTAAAATTTTTTTCTATGGCATCGTAGTCTGCAACATAAACTTCAAACGATCGGTGTGGGATAAGAATAGAATTCTTGGCTTTTAATTTTTTTTGAATCTCTGCTTTTAAAATATCTTTAAATTTATCAACATATAAAACTTCATCAACACAACCCGTAGGTCCTGAGCCTGTCGAAGGACCCCTGGACTTAAAGTAATTGGCATATGTTCTGTCTCGCCCTTTTTCTACAAGCACTAAAGTTTTAAACCCTTCGTCTTTCGCCCCGCGACAAACATCAAGCGCTGAGTGACTGCCTATAACTGCGATCGTATAATTATTCATAATTTTGATTTTGCCGCCAGAGGCGAGCCTCGTCTTTGACGGGATATTTAATCTTTCCATATTACTTCGCCCCTTTTTGGACCGACGGAAATAAATTTAACCGGTACTTTTAATTCGTTTTCTATTGCCTTAATGTAAGCTTTTGCATTAGTCGGGAGTTTTTCAAAACTTCTAATGTTTCTAATATCTTCTTTCCAACCGGACAGTTCTTTATAGACCGGTTGGTAGTTTTTAATTGATTCTGAATCGAGTGAAACAAAATTGACGAGTTTGCCGTTTTTTTTATTTTTATATCGGG
>CAYMGH010000019.1:0-13424 GCA_964389935.1 uncultured Gammaproteobacteria bacterium
CTTCCTTGACATCGCCGCCGGGATATGCTCCATGAATTTGTTTTTCGACTAAATCCTGCAGCGATTTCGGGCATGAAACATAAAATCTAATTTCCTCCGCTGTAGCCACAATTTCCAGCGAAAAATGATCTTGGGGTTGCAAAAATGTTCTGACTCCGCCTTTATAAACAGAGTAAAGAGACGCAAACATCTGCTCGGCAGCGTCTATTTTGATTTCATTATCCCTGGGAACCGCAACCTGCAGCAAGACAAAATCCAAAGACCGCTCTTCGCGGTTTTTGTTGCGCATCCAAATTATCCAGAGCCATCCAACGACAGCGGCAATTACAACAAGAACTAGAAGCGCTAAACCTAAAAACCCTAAAGATTGCAAAAATAGATCGAACCCGCTGGAAGCATCTATAGTGCCGGCGCTCCTTGCTGTATCCTCAATCGGCATAAAGTAGGTCTTTAGGTTTGTAGGTTACTAGGTCTGTAGGTTTAAAATTATTACCTACCAACCCACTAACCCACCTACCTAATTGCCTATTGTTCACCCTCTTTCTTAAAAACGACCTTCTTTAATTGATGATGAGCCCTTTTAATCGCTCTGCCAACTGCGATTACCAACCCTACAATGCTTTTAACTCCAAAAACTTCTCGCTTAACATTAACTTTTGGAGTAATTTTCGTATGCTGTCCTTCCTTATAAACCTGTTCTGATATTGGCAGATCAAATGTTCCGCCTTTTTCTATGATTTCTGTGGCATCTGCTTCCGGTGATCGTACGCCGGCATCAGCTACATCAGCTGGAATTTGGGGTTCCGGCTCCCTTAAACCCGCCTCTTCCCCCGCTACTTCTTTGACTTCTTTTTCGGCTTTTCTGTCCGCTTCTTTAAATCTCTCTTCTATTTCAACTGGTTCTGCTTCTGGCGCCTGAATAGGCTCCTGTTCGCGAGCCGACTTTGAAACTGAATCAACGGCAGCCTGCTGCTCGTCATCAGCTTGTGACCCTGATTGCTTCTTATTTTTGGTATGTGCTTTTTTTACGCCAGGCATTGAAGTAATTTTACCCTAAATTGATATATTGTTAAATTGTTAAATAGTTAAATTGGATAATCGGAAGAATTAGATAAAAAAACAATACAACGATTCAGCAATGCAACAATTTAACGATTCTTTTTTTTCAAAAATACCACTTCATAAACAATCCCAATCAAACTTCCCGCGAGCGGTCCAATAATCCAAACCGCCAGAGTATTCGTTGATTTGGAAACAATCGCCGGACCGATTGCCCTTACCGGATTTAAAGCTGCACCGGTAACCGAAATTAAAATTATTGATGTCGCCACCAAATATAAACCTAGCGCCAATGGCCCAAAACTAACTGGTCCGCGCCTGTCCACAATCGTGCTAAACAGCACTAAAACTAAACCGGCTGTAAATACGGCTTCTGCTAGAACTGCCTGAGTTAGAGAAATATTCAGACCCAGACTTGGCGCTCCCAGCGTCTGATTTATACCATCAGCACCAAAAACTAAGATTAAAACTGCTGCTGCTGCGAAACTGGCTATTATTTGCGCTAACAGAAAAAATATTGTTTTTGCTCCGGAAAGTTTTTGCACAAGCCACAGAGAAACCGTCAGTGCCGGATTTAAATATCCCCCCGCCAAATGCCCAAAAGCAAAAATTAAAGCAGTATAAGAAAACCCAATCACTATGGCAATTTCCAAAACTCCGATATCACCATAAAGGGCTTCAGTTAAAACTGCGAAAGAGGAAATTAAAACGAAAAGAAATGTCCCCAAAAACTCGGCCAGATGCGCCCGCCAAGACTCGATGGCGAGGCTGGCCCGCCAGTCACCTGTCCAGTCTTTGAAAGTAGAAATCTTCACAAACCGATTATACCTAAAATGCAAAATATTAGTTAACAAGACTAAAGCTTACAACTCAACAAAATCTAAATTTACAAGTGGTAGAATGTAAAAACCGGGACATGAAACTATTCATAGACAGCGCTAACCCCGAAGAAGTTAAAAAAATGTGGGATGCCGCTATTATCGACGGTGTCACTACTAACCCAACACTTGCTACCAAAGCAGGCATTGAATATAAAGCCGCAGTCAGCCAAATCCTTTCTACTGTTGATGGCGATATAAGCCTCGAGGTTCTTTCGACAGATACTGAGGGAATGATCAACGAAGGCCACGCCCTTGCCAAACTTCATCACAACGTGGTTGTCAAACTACCAACGACCACCGAAGGTCTCAAGGCTCTAAAAATCCTAAATGCCGAAGGCATACGCGTCAATATGACTCTGGTTTTCTCAGCCAATCAAGCACTTCTTGTTGCTAAACAGAACGCCTACATTGTCAGCCCATTTGCCGGAAGGCTTGATGACATTGGCCACACAGCGATCGATCTAATTTCCGAAATCCGCCAAATTTATGACAACTTCGGCTTTGAAACTCAAATACTATTTGCTTCTGTCAGAAGCCCGCTTCATGTCAAACAAGCTGCTCTTGCCGGCTGCGACATTGCTACCTGCCCGTTTGAAGTTCTGGAAAAATTGATCAAACACCCGTTAACCGATATCGGTCTCAAAAAATTCTTGGATGACTTTAAGGCAAGTAATCAGGAACCTCTCGTTTGAAAAAACAACCGCTGCTTACTCAACTACTACGGTTCCAACTATTGAAGGATTTAAATGATTATGATATCCCCAAGAACCTGCCTTTGTAACAGTCACTGTTTTTGATTCGCCAGGCGCGAGCGCAATTGTAAACTCATCACCCGTTATTTCCTGATTAATAGTGTGGGTCGGATGGGTATTGCTGCCTACCTGAACTGTTTCAGATGAATCATTTTTCCAAGTAATTGCTTGGCCACTTGCAACTGTTGTCGATGCAGGCGAAAATCCGTCATCCGTATAAGATATAGTTACTCCACCTTCAGCCGTTTTATTTTCTTCGGTAGCTGATTCCTGTGTCGTACCGCCAGTTTGTGTTCCTGTTTGCTGATAAGTCTTACAAGCAGCAAGTATAAAAGCAAGAGCCATAATAGAAGCTATAAAGAATAATTTGCGCAAAGTTATCGTCATTCCCTTATCACCCCCTTTACCCACCAAAGATCGCTCTTCGAGTCGTGTTCGAATAAGAATCTTTCAGATTCTTGCAGTCCTCAATCAGCTTCGGACCTAAGAACTGAAAAGACTTGAAGTAAGATCGGGCGGGCTTCCTATATTTTGCCCGCACTTCCAAAAACATCAATTTTATTTTCGACAACAGATGCAACAGCCATAATTACATCCGGGCTCAGATCATATATTTTGTACTCTTTGGGGTTTTCTCCCAACTCTTCAACCAAAGCATCGCGGTAAGCAACACGCAATTCGGTATTAACATTAACTTTAACTATTCCTTCGGCAATTGCTGCTTTTACCTGATCTGCGGGAATTCCGGATCCGCCATGAAGTGAAAGAAATGTATCCGGTACTGCCTGCGCAACTCTTCTCAAAAGGTCTATATCTAAATCCGGCTGGATCGGGAAAGTCCCGTGAATATTGCCAAAAATTGCAGCCAGAATATCTACTCCGGTTTCAGTAATAAATTTAGAAGCATTTTCAACCTTTGTATAAGAATTTTTTAGCTGCTCTAAATCTATATTTTCTTCGTGTTTTTCGCTTGAACCGGAAACTTTATCAAATTCCCCTTCGACAAGAAGACCCTTTTTGTGAGCCTTATCAACAAGCTGTTTAGTTACCTCAATGTTTTCTTTAAAGTCCAGATCTGATCCATCAAAATGCACATCGTCAAAACTCGAAGATCCTGAGCTTGTCGAAGGACCTCCAAGCTTAATCGCTTCTTCAACCAGTTCAACCGGTCTCCCATGATCCAGATTCAAAAGAATCGGGATTTTATATTCTTTTCTAGCATTAACAACCATATCAACAACATTCTTCATCCCAAAATACTTGACTTCCCCGGGCGAAAACTCCACCATCACCGGTGACTTTTTGGCAACGGCAGCCATCATCACAGCCTTAAAAATATCGAGCGTGTCGATATTAAACGCCCCGACAGCCCAGCCTTCCTTTTTAGCTTTAGTAAACCAATCTTTAGCTGTCATTTTGTATGCGCCAACTTTTTATCTTTGATAGCAGAATAAATTTTCAAACCCCAAAACCCATTTACTCCCGCCATTATAAGATATGGGAGCCAAAACACTGACTTCAGAGTTGAATCAAGACCGGAAAGTTCAAAACCTTCGGCAATAAAAACCAAAAGCACCATAAACTGGAAAATAGAAATAAGCACTATCAGTGCAACTGCCCTAAACGTCCCCACAAACCACAAGAGGGCCATTGGTCCGAAGATTACGGCTCCAAGCGTCATCGCATTTAAAAATTGTTTGTTGTTTGCAAAATCCCAAATCACCAAGAAAACAAAAATAAACAGAAGATTAATTTGCGTTAATCTTTTTTCTGCAGAATTGGCGAATTTAAAAATAACTTTAAGACGTTTCATATAACTTATGCTTATTCTTCGAGCGATCCCGCAGTGCGGGAGAGTCGAGAAGTTCTCGACAAACTCTAACAGTAACTTAGGTTTCCAATTTAGCTATTTTCTCAAGCCTTTTTATATGGCGTCCTCCTTCAAATTTAGCATCTAGCCAAGCAGTTACGGCTTTTTTAGCATCGTCGCCAGACATGAATCTTGTCCCAAGCGAAAGAACATTAGCATTATTATGCTCGCGTGCCAGTTTAGGGATCTGATTGTTTCCGCCATAATATACTGCAGCCCGAATTCCTTTGACTTTATTGGCAGCAATCGCCTCGCCCTGCCCCGATCCGCCAATCACAATACCCAATGATCCTGATCCGGTATCGGGATTGATGTCTTTGGCCACTTTTTGGGCACACGGAATAATGAAATCAGGGTAATCATCAACCTCATCCATCTCAAATGCGCCCATATCCTCAACCTCAAACCCTTTAATCCCTAAATACTTAATCAGCTCTTTCTTCAAATAAAATCCGGCATGATCGGAAGCTATATATATCTTCACTATTTTAAGATTACGGGAGATTAACTAGAAGTGCAAACTGACCTAGCTACTTTGGATCTCTCAACTTGAGCTCTAAATGTGACCCTTCGACTATCTTATTACCAACGTTTTCTTGAAACTGACGAAATGTCTCTTCATCAAAGGTCATTACAACTTGCCTCGTCTCTTCTTCTATCTGTAAATCTACTTTCTCAAAAACAATTGTCGATGGCTTGTGTTCTACTACTCTAACAGTTATCAGCGGTTTACGTTCTCCCATGCCCAGCAATTTAGCATAAATACAGTTTAACTTTCAAGTTCTATCAATCCTTTCAAATCAAATTCAGGATCACCAAGCTTATCCTTATGCGAACTAATATCAACCTTACTTTTAACCGCAACCGTAAGCGGTGCGACGTCCGGTGTCGAGTTGATAACGGTGGCACCCACAACTCGCATTACATTATTGAAAGTCTTAACAAAAATTCTTGTCATTCTATGGTTCTCGACAGAGCCTCGAACAATAATCTCATCAGCATAATCCTCATCCGTCACGCCTATAAATGTGCACGATCCGTCGAAAAAATTGATTGAATAAGAAGATGCGGTCTCAAAAACCGTTTTTGCGTCTGACATTGTTTTACCAACCGCATTCCCCTGACTTGTAGCATTTGCCCAATTACCTATTATGTGTTCCCGATTGAAAATAACATCATAAAACTGTGCACAATCACCGGCCGCATAAATATCCGGCACATTTGTTTCTAAATACTCATTCGTCACAATCGCCCGATCAACCTTGACACCGGATCCATCTAGCCACGAAAGGTCACTCTTTATCCCAATCCCAACCCCAACAACATCAGCCTCAAACGTTTTACCAGATTTAGTTTGGACTAACCCAACAGCCTTTACAGGGTCAGTCCTTGTTATAGGGTTAATAGACTCGACCTCCTCATTTGTTAAAACTTTGACTCCGTTTTTCTCAAGGACATTAACTAAAACTTTACTCGAAGCCTCATCAAGCTTTCCAGCCCAATAGTACGGCTCACGAACCAAAACAGTTACATCGGCAACTCCATTCATAGCAAAACAACTCGTAAACTCAAGCCCAATAAAACCCCCACCAATAATCACGCCCTTTTTGGCTTTTTTTGCAGCTTTAATAATTGCATCCGCATCCTCTACTGTACGCATATAAAAGATGTTTTTTGAATCTGAACCGGGGATTTTCAGAGGGATTACATAGCCTCCAATTGAAATCAGAAGCTTACCGTACTGAATTTCTTGGCCATTTGATAAAGTTACGGTCTTCTCACTAACCTCTACTCCTTGTGCCTTAACCCCTTTAACTAGCTCGATTTTATTGTCTCCATACCACTCCGGCTTCCTCAGGAAAATCTGCTCCCTTCCAACTTTGCCGCGAATATAATGGGGAATTAAAACTCTCGAGTAAAGTTCATGATCTTCATCCGTAACAACCGTTATCGATGCATTTGAGTCTAAATTGCGGATAGTTTCTGCTGCGGTTGTTCCTGCCGCTGATCCGCCTATAACCAAGTAATCCACGCTCTTCATTTTAGATTAGCGAGTCTCGCCTTGGGGCGGGTGGCACTTCCACCAATGATAAGATAGTCAACAGACTTCATCTAAATACTAACTCCAGATATTCCAAACAAATTTAGGGCTTCGCCTGCCAAAAATCCGATACCAGCAGCAATCAGGCCTATTGCGATAGTTTCAACAATCTTGGACCCAAAACTGCCCTTGTTTAAAAACCAGCGTAAAGCCCCGATAAAACCCATCACTAGAAGTGACACAAAAATCGAAGCAACTAAAGCCCGGGTTAACGGTTTTATAAAAATAAATGGTAGAAGCGGCGGCAATCCTGCTAACAAATAGAAAAAACCAATTAATATTCCGGCGATTGCAGGTGCCTCCTCACGCGTTAAGCCAAGCTCATCACGCATCATGACTTTAAGCCACAGGTCTTTATCCGAAGTTACCTTTTTGGTTAATGTTTCCACGGAATTTTTGTCGAAACCGTAATTTTTATAAATCTCACGGATTTCATCAACTTCTGCCTCCGGCTTATTTTCAATCTCCCACTTTTCAACCTTTTCCATAGCATCGTAATGTTCCCTTTGGCTTTTAACTGCCAAATAATTTCCCAAAGCCATAGAAGCTGAACCTGCAACAATCGTTAAAGACCCCGCAATAATTACTACCGATTGTTCAGTAACGCTGCTTGCAAAACCAACCAAAAAGCCTATGGCCGTAACTACCCCATCATTGGCACCAAAAACAATATCTCTCAAAAACTGCCCGCTTGTCGGGTGTTGTGGCTCACGCTCTGCAATATGCTTTCCCGGCATCGTAATAATTTATAATTGAAAAATTAAAATTCTCATGGATACTCCTGATTACCCGTTTCAGCGTTTTCTAAGATTATCGCCTTTGTCGGACAAGATTCTGCAGCAAGCTTGATCGCTTCGGGCACATCACCTTCGCCCTCCAAAACAACCGCTTTATTTTCGCTGTCCAGCGCAAAAGTCTTCATAGCCAGCGCCACGCAAGAAGCTGCACCAATACATAAACTTCTATCTACCGTTATCTTGTAGCGCTTCTTCTTACCATTTGAAGACATATGTCAATTATCTTTGAGTTTTCTTATCACCTCAAGTGGTAAGAATGCGCACCTTAGCCTCGCAGGAGCGACTGGTCCACCAATTAAATCCACAACTTTCTGGCTGGTAAGCTTTTCAAGATCTTTAATAGATTTGCCTTTAATATATTCAGAAAGCATCGAAGACGATGCAACAGAAATTGCACAACCGAAACCTGTAAATGCCACATCTTTGATTTTCCCTCTTTCAATCTTAAAAGAAAACGTTACTTTATCGCCACAAAGTGGATTAACCTGATTAATAACCAAATCAGCATGATCAATCACTCCAAAATTTTGCGGGTTTTGCCAGTGCTCCAAAATTTCTTCACGATAGAGATCCATTTTTATAAAGTAACTTCTCAACTCGCTACGCTCGCTCGAAGAATAGATAATTTGTTATTCTGATATTTACTGTTCGAGCGTAGTCGAGAACTTCCAGATTTTTGATTCAATTTAAATATTTCCTTAACCTTTTCTATTGCCTCAATAAATTTTTGTATTTCATCTTTTGTGTTGTAAATATAAAAACTGGCCCGAGCCAAAGGTCCGGTTCCCAAAAAATCAGCCAAAGGCTCTGCGCAATTAAAGCCTGATCTGATTTCAACTCCTTCTGAATCTAAAATACTGGCCACATCATGGGCAGGAATATATAACGCAGAGACTTCTCGACTCACGGAGTTTATCCTGAGTGGAATCGAAGGGTTCGCTCGAAGAATATTATTGTTCGAGCCTTGTCGAGAACTTCCTCTAATCCTAAATGAGATCACGCCGCAGCGTTTGGAAACTTCTTTCGGGCCAAAAACCTCCACTTCTTCTATTTTTGATAGCTTCTCAAGTGCATGTCTCGTCAGTTCCTCTTCATGCCGTCTGACATTCTCCATGCCGATCTTCTTTAAATAATCAACGGCCGCTCCCAAACCAATTGCTCCCTCGATATTAGGCGTCCCGGCCTCAAACTTTAAAGGCAACTCTGCCCACTGTGTTTTCTCAATCTTAACTGTTGAAATCATGTCTCCCCCAAACATAAATGGCGGCATCGCCTCTAAAATATCCCGCTTTCCCCACAAAACGCCAATCCCGCTAGGCGCCAGCATTTTGTGGCCGGAAAATGCATAAAAGTCACAGCCGATTTTAGAAATATTAACCGGTAAATGTGGCACAGCTTGAGCGCCGTCGATCAATATCTTGGCTTGGGGTGCTAGACGACGAGCGACTAACACTAAATGCTGAACCGGTGCAATTGTTCCTAAAATATTAGAAACATGGAAAAATGTCACAAGTTTTGTCTTTTTACCTAAAGCTTTTTCAAACGCCTCCAGATCAATCTCGCCATTGTCATCCACCGGTCGAAGACCCTGAGCTTGTCGAATGGGCACAATCTTGAGAACCGCCCCGTTTTCCGCTGCCAACTGCTGCCAAGGCACAAAATTTGAATGGTGCTCGGCGATAGTTAGTACAATCTCATCACCTTTTGAAATATTTAATCTGCCCCAGCTATAGGCAACTAAGTTAATAGCTTCGGTAGTGTTTCTGACGAAAATGACTTCGGCAGGATCCTTCACGCCAACAAACTCAGCAACCTTTTTGCGCGCGTCGTCCAATTTTTCAGTCGCCTCAACAGTTAAAGTATGGATGCCTCTGTGAACATTGGCATTGGAAGTTCTCAGAAAATTTTCGACAGCATCAATTACCTGTTTTGGCTTCTGGTTTGTTGCGGCACTATCCAAGTAAACCAAAGGTTTACCGTTAATTTTTCGCACCAAAATTGGAAAGTCTTTTCTAATCTTTTTAACATTCATCCCTAAATCTCCACCATAATATCGTTACCGTTAACTTCGACTCTGTAAGTTGCAATTTTTTCGGTTGCCGGCGGCATTATCGCTTGTCCGGTTTTGATTTCAAACTGCGAGCCGTGGCAAGTGCACTCGACAAGATCAAAATGAACTGTGCCATGCTCATCCAATGTGCACTGCTCATGTGAGCACTCGTTAGATGTCGCATAGATTTTCCCGCCTATTTTATAAATAGCAATTTTTTTCTCACCGACTTTATATGCTCTTATTCCACCTTCTGGAATCTCGCTAAAGTCGGCAATTTTTATTTTGGCCAAAGTTATCGACCTCCTTTCAATCGGTCGTCGAAAGACTAATGTCTAACGACTAACGCTTATAATTTATATTTTTGCTTTAGGCTTTAGTCGTTCAGCGTTAAGCTTTTCTTTAATCGGTTCGATAAAGCCCTCAACTAACATCTTTTCTGCTTGAGTCTTTGTCAAACCTCTGCTCATTAAGTAAAAAAGCATTTTTTCGTCTACTTTGCCGACAGTTGCCGCATGTCCTGCTTTAACATCTTTTTCCAAAATTTCCAAAGCCGGCGTATCGTCACCCATTTTGGCATCATCGAATAAAAGCGCATCAGACCTGAGGTACGCGTCGGCGCCTTTGGCGCCTTTTTCAATTCGCACGTTTCCTCGAAAAGAAAATTGTGATTTGCCTCTCACAACCGCCCGCACATTCACGTTCGACTTTGTATTCGGTGCTGCATGGGTAATGTTAGTTTCAATTACTTTCTCATCCGTTCCTTTCCCAATTACCAACCCCACAACCTCAACTTGTGCATTCTCCCCAGCAAGGATAATATCTAGTCTTTTGTCATCCCCGATCCAATCGGGGATCCGATCCTTGTTGGAGTTTATCCCGATTCCCGCTTTCGCGGGAATGACAGAGGGGCGATGATGACGTGAAGCAGACCCCAGCAAAACCGGAATCAATCTACTCTGGTCTTTTTTTATAATTATTTGTTGCATTTAGACTCTTACACCAATTATTCGAATAATCAAAGTGAAACTACCTTTCAAAATACTCCTTCATCGGCTCCCAATAATACTGGTGCCAGCCCTCGTCAATATCGCTAGCTTTGTCATCCGGCACATTTCCCTGAGTTAAAACCGGTCGGGTACCACTTAGATTCTTCGCGGAGTTTACCCTCGAGCGAAGCGAAGGGCTCAGAATGACAGAGGGGGAGGGATCAGGAAAAAGCTCAATCGTCAATGTTGAGTAATGCCCTTCGGGCCAAGTATCATCTCGCCATTTTTGGACGATTTTTTTACCGCTTACCAACTCCAAATTCTCCCCTTCCAATCCATCATCCCACGCACTAAATCTTCCCCCAACTTTTTTCTCAAATACAACTTTACTCCCCGTAATTTCCGCGTGCTTTTTACTATCCGTATACGCCTCATAAACCTCCTCGGGCGCGGCATTAATATGTACTTCTTGCTTAATCGTTTTCATTTAACCGCCCCTTCCCAAAGTTCCGCAAACTTAACTCTTAATTCTTCATTATCTTTTCCGCCAGCTTCTACAAAAACCTCATTTAAACTCAAAAAAAGATAAGCGCCTGTTATTTGTACTGTTCCCTCTAATTCTAAAAACCTTCTACCCAAACTATCTAGTTCTCTAAAACTTAGATCAGCTTTAACCGGATCTTCTGTTTGCTTTCTATTAACTAAGGGGCTCAACCTGCTAACTAAAACGGGCACGATATCCTCGGACAGAGGCAATCCGTTATCATCCATTTCTCCGATTTGCCCGCCTTCCAGAATTCTTCTTACACCATCTGCCGCTCCCAAAGCCAATAAAGATGTAAAAACATTTAAGGCAATATGGCGCGGCAATTTAACAGTGATTTTTTCGCTAGACTCTTTATTGATAATATGTTCTGCTAGGGCAACCGCTCTTGCCGCATCACTCGATAAATTTTCAGCCATTTAACGCACACTCCCTTCCCTCCGGACCAACATAAATAAATATAGATTTGGTTTGATGCGCTTACAGCTAATGGACTTTTTCATCATTTGTAACTTTATCAATTTATATCAGTTCAATAGTTTGAACTATTGAACTATTTGAATTTACCCTACAGAGTTTTCCATGTTTAACTGGATCAACCGATTCAATTCCACCGCATATTCCAAAGGCAATTCTTTGACAATCGGCTCGATGAAGCCGTTGACTATTAAGGAAGTTGCCTCAATTTCCGTTAAACCCCGGCTCATCAAATAAAACAGCTGCTGCTCCCCAATTCTGGAAACCGAAGCTTCGTGGCCAATCTGAACATTATCTTCACTAACCTGCATTGTTGGATATGTGTCACTTCTGCTCGTCTCATCAATAATCAGCGCATCACACCTCACATTACACTTAACTCTCTCTGCTCCTTTGATAACTTTGACCAATCCCCGGTAACTGGTTCTGCCGGTTCCCACACTGACTGATTTTGAGATGATTTCGCCACTCGTATCCGGTGCCAGAAACATCAGCTTTCCACCTGCATCCTGATGCTGACCATTACCCGCAAGAGCTAAAGACAAAATTTCACCCCGTGCACCCCGGCCGACAAGATAGCAAGAAGGATATTTCATTGTGATTTTGCTATTATGCACAACTATCCCATTTGCAATAAAATTTGCAGTTTTATCAACCTCTATATCGTAAACCCTTGATTTATTCATAGACTCAATCTTGCGGATCCTCGAAAACCGAATTGTTGGATCAAATTCTTTCTTGTCTCTTAATCTCTCCAAGTTCCCACGAATATTCATCGATAAATAATGGGACGTGTATTCTACTAACCTCTCTTTGTAGAGTTTGCGTTCTTTTACGTAAGTAGATATTTTTAAGGGATCCATTCCAACGGAAATCATTAAAAGCTTTAAATCCTCAAGAAGTTTTTTATTAGCGCTCGCAAAAACAATCTGTCCATACTGTTGCCCATTTTTTTTAACATTTTTTCTCGTGTATCCATCCGCATCAAAATAACCTTCGATAAATGCCAATTTTTGTCTTCTAGGTAAACTGAATACCCAGTCGGGTATCTCTTTCGTCTTAGCTGTCCCACTGAAACCTAAATCTAAAAATAACTTTGCTAACACTGTTGAGTTAATCGTTAAAGAAATACCTTTAGGGGCAAAAGGTAGTCCAAACAATTCTTTAAGTGTCTTTTCCAGTTTTTTTCGTATCCGGTCTTTGGGTGGAACTGCAAAATATATCCTCCGGGCAATACCCGAAGATGAACGATCCATAAAGCCATCACCCAAATAAACACCTAAGATCCACATCAACTCATCAGACGTTTGGCGCGGAATTATCGGTTTATGCTTTAAAAGTTTTTGATCATAATTGAAGTTAATTTGAAAATCTTTCCCGTCATCCGGCAATTCGTTAACAATCGCAATCCAATCACCAACTTGCAAATTTTCAAGCTTCTCCCATTTAACCGTCTGTAAACCTAAACCCATGGTCTTCCTTAATACCAAAAACGGATGGTTTGACGTTGCCTCCAATTCTCTGTGATTAGTCGTTGTAACTCTAAATACCGACTTGATACCTTGATCTATAACAGCCTTGACCTTGCTTTTGACAGCCTTAAGACTATTCAAATCTGTGGTATATATCCAGTCTCCGGCTTTTAAGTTCTTTATACTAACTAAGCCTCTGGGGTTGGTATAAATTTTAGCATTCTCGGTTAAACAACCTAAATTCCCGTCTACCCACTCCATAACCCCATCCTCTTCCACAAACGCGCGTTTGGTTACCAAGTTGTAAACGTTAGATGACCAGTTCTGAATTGTCGTATAGCGGCATCTACCGCCCTTTTTGACAAAAATCTCCACAACCGCCGCATGCAAAGAATCCGTTGAATAAACCGGCGCCGTACAGCCTTCGACATA
>CAYMGH010000020.1:0-13393 GCA_964389935.1 uncultured Gammaproteobacteria bacterium
AATTGATACATATCCATAATGGTACTGAATATGTGCCAACTCCTTTTGATTACCCCAAAGCGGATTCTTGACAAAACCGGCTCCACGAGGTATATTATCTGTTAGGAACATTAGTTAGATATCTAACTATTAGTAATCTAACAATATTTGCGGTGAGCAATGACTATGGCACATACTCTTGTCTTTCATTTGATAAAGGTATCAAAGAGAATTCAGAATTCTCTCGGCCTCAAAACCGGTGAATACGCCCTATCCTCTTCAGAAGCCAGCGCTCTGCTGATAATAGATTCAAGGGGCGATACAAGCCAGATTGACATCGCACTCAAATTGCATCTCAAACCGGCTTCAATCGTCAGCCTTATCGACGAACTGGAAAAACTCAAACTCGTCAAAAGACAAACCCAAAAAAAGGACAGGAGAAAATATGAAATTACTCTGACCGAAAAAGGCAAACAGGAGGTTAAGAAGATTAGGGCAAGAACCCAGATGATCGAAAACGCGATTAAAAGCAAGCTGACTACCAGTGAAGCATCAATTCTATTTTCAATTTTGGAAAAATTATCAGACGATATTGACCTCATTTCCGAAAAATCTATCCGAAAGGAGGTGAAAAATGAGATACCCAGCGCTAAGCGACATGTGGCGTCTTGATATGGCTCTAAGGCCAAAAACCAACGGAAAAGCTATCACCGAAGGCGGCCAGTCACGTATTCTCTATTCGGCCCGCCAAATTATTCCGCTTACCCTCTTCCCTGACCAAATCACGGTAGAGGAACTGCGAATTGTTTGGCTCAGGAAAATGGGGCCGTGGATGAACGAAGTGGTTTCGATAATGGCAACCGACATTGCCAGTGTCAACTGCTCAAGTGGTCTGTTTTTTGGCCATATCCATGTCCAGAGCCTCACCGGCGGCCCGGAAATTTTGGTCGACAACCTGCTCAAAAAAGACGTTCTTGTAATAAGAAGCTTAGTCGAAGGGATTGCTATGTCGGCTCGAGAAGGCCTTAAAGTTAATGGCGAAAACCTCGAAGCTGAAAAGCAAAGCTTAATACAAGCAGGGACTGTCAATTAAAACTTGACTTAAAGGGCTTGTTAAAATCGTTGTCTTGGCAACGGGTATAAACTTTGAAATCAAAATTAAGCAGCTTTGACTTCAGCAGTGTTGAACTCGGCAAATCTGCGTGCACTTATACTTAAAGCATGCATGTGTCGATTCATTCCGAGATGCGATGAGTCAATTTTAAATATATCACTTGGTTTACCAATAAATTGGCCACGGATAATTGGATCTCTCGGATTTCCGATAGAGGTAACCAGGGTACCATCGATATTTTCAATATCAGAGTTATCAAGAATCTCTCCAGCAAATTTAAAATCATCCCCTCCAAAACCTATTTGGGCGCCAAAATAAGGCGATCCAACTGCAAAGTTAACCCAATCTGGTCTTGGCGATCCGACGAAGACAACATGCTCCACTTTTTTTGTAAACTCATCGTGATGGGTCACATAGGTTGCGAAAGAAAGCAATCCTCCTTTGCTATGCCCGAATAATTTTACCCTGCCGTTCTGTTTGGAAAGAAAATTCATAAAATCGTAGATCAATTGTTCAACGGGAATCACGTTTAAAAAAGCTTCAGCATCATAAATTTTAGGCTTGTACCCGATTCTTTCGAAAAACTTAGCTGTGTCAGAATACCAGGAAGGGTGCGTACCGAATCCAGTTGCAATTACAACTGTGCCTTCACCTCTGGGCATACCAATCCCTTGAAAAACCGGACTTAGTCTAAGTTGAAACCACTCTATTGCTGCCAACTCACCGTCATTGAGGGCCTGAAGAGATTCAATAGCACCCACGCCTTTAATAATCTGTTCAAAAGAATATCTTAAAAATTCACCATTATTTTTGGGGAATCCGTTTTTTGCTTGGAGATGATCTTCCTGCCTTATCGCAAGCGGGCTGCCTTCGGGAACAGTTGGTACTCTTTCAACTCCAGCCAAACCGTCCTCCTTCGGACAGGAATACTCTTAAATTAACCCACTTGCGTGAAAATAAGTCAAGAAAATGCTTCTATTTAATTTTAAACCAGAACTTAAGATGCTTTCTTCTCTGAACAAATCTTGCAATCAGACATGTGCGTCGCACCTATGTAAACTGCCGAAAGGCCGACTAAAATATACACAATTCTCGTCAGAGCTGATCCTACTCCCAAAATCAACTCAACTACATTAACATCGATAATACCAACTAAACCCCAATTAAGCCCGCCAATTACCAGAAGAGCAAAAGCAACCATATGGACCATTTTAGTAGTTTTTTTATCCATCTTTGTCACCTCCTTCCAGCCCACCTTAGATTGCTCTTTGAGCCGCAGTAGAAATCTACTAAGGCGAAAAGCAAAATCGGGCGGGTCACCCTCAACGATCCAGTTTAGACCCAAAATCAAAAATTAGTCAAATATTTAGCAGAAAATCTACTCTGCCGCCAAAGACTGGACAAAATTCGCTTCAAGCGTTGATAATGTTATTTAAATCCCTTATATGCAGTCTGCTTCTCAATCAGCTCATACCCAACAATCACCAAACCAAATCGAGCTTAAGCAAAAGCTGGCAATTGACGAGGCCATAATTTCCAGCGTCGGTGACGGTTTAATAATCACCGACAAACAAGCCAAAATACTTTTAATGAATCCTGCTGCCGCCAAAATGCTCAGGCAAGACGCGAAATCAGTTGTCGGCAAAGACTTTATAGATACTGTCCCCGCTGCAGACAAAAACGGAACGATCATTTCACGCGACAAAAGGCCAATTTTAACAGTACTCTCAAAGGGTCAAAGCTTTACGAATCACGCAGCCAACTTTTACGTAAGAAGCGATAAATCAAAATTCCCGGCTGCAATTACCACATCCCCTATAATTCTCTCAGGTGAAATCATTGGGGCAATCATTACATTCCGGGACATAACTCACGAAAAAGAAGTCGACAGAATGAAAACCGAATTTATTTCGCTCGCTTCCCACCAACTCAGAACCCCTCTTTCGGCAATTCGCTGGTTTTTGGAAATGTTAATTAATGGCGACGCCGGATCTGTAAACGAAGAGCAGGCTAAATTTTTAAAAAATATCAATGACTCTACTATTCGTATGATTGCTCTCGTCAACGACTTACTCAATATCAGTAGAATTGAATCCGGCAGAATTATGATTGAACCCAAATCAACCCATTTAGGTAATCTCCTTGAAGAATTACTAAGCGAGATGAAACTTAAATACCAATCTAAAAACCAAAAAGTAATTGTTAGTTTCCATCCGGACTTACCCAAAATACACGTTGACCCCAACTTAATTCGGGCGGTTTACTTGAATCTTCTAAACAATGCTATTAAGTATTCTCCTGAAGGTGGGGAAATTACTGTAATCATTTCCAAAAAAGATAACCAAATCATCTCACAAGTTAGCGACAACGGATTTGGAATTCCTAAAAAGGAACAGCATAGGGTTTTTGAAAAATTCTTCAGGGGCAGCAATATTGTCAAAAGAGTTCTTGATGGCACCGGTCTTGGGCTTTATTTAGTAAAATCAATAATAGAATCCTCAAATGGCAAAATCTGGTTTGAAAGTGAAGAAGGCAGGGGAACAACATTCTGGTTCAGCCTGCCAATTAAAGGTATTTTGCCTAAAAAAGGAGAGGTATCGATAAACAGTTAACATGGCAGACAAAAAACTAACAATTTTAGTAGTTGAAGACGAAGTGTTACTACTGGAAGCAATATCTAAAAAACTCAAAATAAGTGACTGCGATGTGGTCGGCTGCTCAAGTGGCCAACAGGCTCTTGATTATCTTAAAAATCTTTCCAAAAAACCGGACGCTATCTGGCTGGATTATTACCTTGGTGACACGAATGGTATAGACTTAATGGAAATAATCCACGAAAATAAAACCTGGTCCGCAATCCCGGTGCTTGTAGTTTCCAATAGCGCAAGTCCCGAAAAAGTACACAAGATGCTTGACTTGGGAGTCAAAAAATATTTAATTAAGGCAGAGCATAGATTAGATGACTTGGTCGCCGAAATTAAAAAACTAACCTGATATGAAAAAAATAACAGTTGCCGAAGACGATCAGTTTTTAAGTAACGCCTACCGCGTGAAACTCACCAAAGAAGGCTATGAAGTTAAAATGACAGCCGATGGTGAAGAGTTGATCGAATCTTTAAAAACTGACACGCCTGATCTGATAATTTTAGACCTTCTGATGCCAAAAAAGGACGGATTCGAAGCGCTGAAAGAAATAAAAGCCAGCCCGCAGTGGAAAAATATCCCAATTATTATTGCCTCAAACTTAGGCCAGACAAACGACATCGACCAGGGAATGAAGATGGGCGCAAACGACTACATCGTTAAAAGTGATCTTTCTCTCGAAGATCTGGTAAAAAAAATAAAAGACTTGATCAAATAACTTTCTCGGCAAAAGCTATAATCGACTTAAGCCCAAATGAAAACACTGCCCGTTGGATTTGCATCGCCTATCATTGACAAAATATTTGACACGAAGTGTATCAATTGATATACTTCACTCAATTACATGACAAAAACAGTTACAGCTATTCAAGCCAGAAGAAACTTAGGAGAAATATTGAATCGTGCCTACTACAATGGCGAAGAAACGATCGTAGCAAGAAAGGGCAAAACGATTGCCAGAATTGTCCCTCCTTACGTCAAAAAGACCAACGTGAACTCTATCCTCTCTTTTGCAGGTATTCTTTCAACAAAAGACGCCGGTATCATCAAAAAATCCGTAAAAACCGGCAGGGAAAAATCCTCAAGAGAAATTAGCTCTTTGTGAAATATCTTCTTGATACAAACATATTAATCGATTTCTTTAGAAACGAACCTAAAGCTGTTAAGTTAATCACAAAAATAGCGCAGGAAGGTTTTGTAATCAGTGTAATTACGCTTGCTGAGTACTTAGTAGGTGCTTATAAATCTAACAATCCTGAAAAAAACATCCAAAACTTCGAGAATTTCCTGAACTCAAATGATATTTCCGTCATTGAAATTGATTCGAATATCGCCTACACCTATGCACAAAATATGTCAACGCTTGAGCAAAAAGGGCGAAAAATCTCCGGATTTGATATGCTGATTGCGGCAAGCGCAATCTCCAAAAAACTAATTTTGGTGAGCGGTGACAGAGCCTTTATAAGAATCAAAGAATTAAAAACTATAACCTAGATTTGATCCTTTCAACCTTCAAATTCGAGTAATTCTCTCTACGCTTGATAATAAGTTTGATGCGTCGGTAAGTTAAGTTCGGTAAACAGAATTCTAAGGCTATCTACATCGCAATCAAACCCAACTTTTCGGTTGACGAAGAAGAGGTGTCCCCAAAGCCAAAAATAGTGATATTATCAATATGTGCTAAATTTCGACAGTAACGAGGTTTACAAATCTCTTTCAGAACTTAATATAATTCCTCTGGAAAAACTCAAAGAGGCATTTAAAGAAAGCCGGACTAATAAAACGCCTTTTGATGAAATTCTCCTGTCACGCGAGCTGATTTCCGACGAAAACTTGGGCAAAGTTATCTCAGAATCTATTAAAATTCCTTTTATCAATCTTTCTAAAGTGCATATCGCCGATGACCTCCTGCTTGTTGTCCCCGAAATCCTGGCTCGAAAATCCAGTCTTATTGCTTTTGAAAGAGGTAAGGACGGGATCAAACTCGCCATGAATAACCCTAAAGACGAAGAGCTAATTGCTCTAATTTCTAAAAAAACTGGCGAAAAAATTATCCCCTACTTTGCTACTAAACAAGATATTGCCAGTTCTCTCAGATACTATCAAAAAGAAATGCAAAGAACTTTTAATGAACTTTTAAATCAAACAGTGGAAGAAGCAAAAAAGTCTAAAGAAAAAGAAGCACCTATTTCTAAAATTGTTGATCTTCTAATAGAATATGCCTTCGAGAATAAAGCCTCTGATATCCATATTGAACCGGAAGACGCTGGTTCACTAATCCGCTATCGCGTAGACGGCGTTCTCCATGATGTACTCCACCTGCCCAAACAACTGCATAATCAAATTGTCTCAAGAATCAAAGTTTTATCCCGCCTGAGAACTGATGAGCATCTGTCGGCGCAGGACGGCAAAATGCAGGCAGACGTTGGCGAAAAGCTTGATATAAGAGTTTCTATTGCGCCGATTGTTGACGGAGAAAAAGTTGTCCTAAGACTTCTTTCTTCACATTCCAGGCAGTTTTCTCTGGACAATTTAGGCATGGGTGCTGCTGACATTGCCAAGCTAAAAAACGCCTACACAAAACCTTACGGAATTATTCTTTCCACCGGTCCTACCGGCAGCGGCAAGACTACCACAATTTATGCAATCGTAAAAATTATTAACTCCCGGGAAAAAAATATCGCAACTATCGAGGACCCCGTTGAATACGACATTGACGGTGTAAACCAAATTCAAGTTAACCCCAAAACTAATCTGACTTTTGCAAAAGGCCTCAGGTCAATTTTAAGACAGGATCCGGATATTATCTTAGTTGGCGAAATTCGCGACAATGAAACAGCGGGGATTTCGGTCAATTCGGCTATGACCGGCCACCTGGTCCTTTCCACTCTCCATACAAATAATGCCGCCACCACGCTCCCGAGATTAATTGACATGGGCATTGAACCGTTTTTGGTTTCCAGTACAGTTAATTTAATCATTGGCCAAAGGTTAATTAGAAGAATTTGTGTAAGTTGTCGCCAGTCAAAAACAGTTGCAGTGAGCGAACTCCAAAAAATCTTGCCCAAAAATTGGGCAGATCAATACTTAGAAAGTAAAAATGAGATAAGACTTTATCAGGGAAAGGGTTGCTCGGTTTGCCACAACAGTGGATATCGGGAGCGAATAGGTATTTTTGAAATATTGGAAGTTACTCCGGCAATTCGGGAATTAATTGAAAGTAAAGCAAGTGCTGCTGACATTGAAGAAAAAGCTGTTGAAGAAGGAATGCACACTATGCTTGAAGACGGTCTGGCAAAAGTTAAAAATGGAATTACGACAGTTGAAGAAGTGTTAAGAGCAACTAAGGGGGAATAAAATCCTGCCCAAATGAAATCACTATCACTCTCAAGTTCGGAAAAATTAAATATTATTGAAAATTTAGGCACGCTGCTTACAGCGGGGATTCCAATTTTAGAAGCAGTCGACTCACTTCTTGAAGAAACTAAAGGCAATACTACAAAAATTTTAGAAACCTTAAAAGAAGACCTGAATCAGGGCAAAACCATTGCTTACTCTCTCACTCGCCATCCTAAAGCTTTTGACCCAATTACTGTCAATCTAATTAAAGCAGCGGAAGAAGCAGGCACTTTAGAAACAGCCCTAAAAGACCTGACACAATCCATAAAAAAGGATATTGATTTTGTAAATATAGTCAAAGGCAGTATGGTTTATCCAATATTGGTTCTTATTGTTCTATTTGCGGTCATCTTATTGAATCTGTTTTTTGTCATCCCCAGAGTCTCTCAGGTTTTTGCTCGCCTGACTGTTCAAATACCGCTTCCGACTAAAATCTTAATATTTATCTCAAATTTCGCCAATGATAACTTAATTTACGTCATCGCTGCCTCAATTTTCACAGTAGCTACAACTATTATCACGTTTAAAGTAAAAAAATCTTTAATCACCAACTATGTTTTTGCCCTGCCACTCGTCTCAAAATTAATCATGGAAATCGATATCACCCGCTTCACCAGATCTATGTCACTTCTCTTAAAATCCGGCCTTCCCATAGATGAGGCCATAGAACTTTCAGAAGATGTAACCCAAAAAAGAGAAATTAAAAATGCGGTAGAAGAGTCTAGAAAACTGGTAGACGCCGGCAAACCTCTTTCGTCCGGACTCAAAAAACACAAAAAAGTAATTCCCGGCTTTATGATAAGAATTACCGAAGCCGGAGAAAAAAGCGGCACCCTTGAAAAATCCATGCAAGAACTCTCAAATCAGTTTGAAGATCGCGTAGAAAATAGGTTAAAAACCCTAACCACTCTAATTGAACCTTTCCTCCTTTTAGTAGTTGGTCTGCTTGTTGGCGGGCTTATGCTTGCAATTATCGCTCCAATTTATAATCTTATCGGCCAAATTGGCCAGAGGTGACTTAATGCCCACTGTTCACTGGCGACAGAATCGCCCCGGCCTCACCTTAGTAGAACTTTTGCTAGTCATGGGCATATTTGCCATCATTTTTTCCTTCGCAACAATCAATCTTTTAAACCCTCAACAAAAATCTACTATCAACTCTACAACTACCACATTAATTTCAGATCTCAAAGAACAACAAATAAAAGCTATGATCGGCGCAAGCGAAGGTATCGGCTCTCCACAGTCTTATGGTATTAGATTTGAAACAGATCGCTATATTCTCTTTCGGGGAAATTATTCTGCAACTGAACCGCGTAATTTTACGATTAATTTAGATTCGAACCTAGTTTTTTCAAGCTTTCCTCCAACACAAGAAATTATTTTTTCCAAGAGGAGCGGAGAAGTTATCGATCCAGGTAATTTAACTATCCAGCATATTCAAACCAATGCACAGAAAACCATGGTTATTAATAAACTTGGTGCAATCGATGTAAATTAAAAGTTAAAAATTTAAAATGAAAAATTACAGACTAAAATTAAAAGTTAAAAAAACTTTTCCCTCAAATTTCGGCCAATCCCTAATTGAAATCCTAATTGCTCTTGGCCTAGCAGCACTGCTTTTACCTGCCCTATTAACCGGATTGATTGCTTCCCGTGAAGGCAAAGCCCAGGAAGGTCAAAGGTTAGTAGCTACTGCTCTACTTCGTGAAGCTGAAGAAGCTGTCAGGAGTATCAGAGAACAAAACTGGTCAAATATTTCTTCAAATGGCACGTACCATCCTGAAATTTCAGACTCTGCATGGATCATGAGCCCTCTAGAGGAGAATATCGATGGCTACATTCGCAAAATTGAAATCGGTGATGCCAGCAGGAACCTAAGTGGTAATATTATTGAAACTGGCGGTACCCTCGATACCTCAACCAAAAAAGTCGCCACAACCGTCTCTTGGAACACACCCTATACCTCATCTGTTAAGTCAACGACTTATTTACAAAGGTACCTTCAAAATACGTCATGGGACCAAACAACTGTTGCCCATTTTAACTTGGGAACCCACAACCAAACAACCACAGTACCAACCGGCGGCGGGGCCGTTGAACTCGCTTCCGGTGCTGGGGGTGGCGATTGGGCTACCCCACAAGTAGTCGCAACCAGAAATCTTTCCGGCAATGCAGATGCCATGGACATTTATGTTGACAACAATAGAGCATACATCGTGACTCTTTCCCAAAGCGGTTCGGACTTTTTCATTTACGACACCACCGATCCTGAAAATCCCACGCCTCTTGGATCAGTTGACCTGGCAGCAGACGGTTTCGCAGTTGTTGTCTCCGGTAATTTTGCCTATGTTGCCACGTCCCACAATAGTCGGGAACTAACTATAGTGGATGTTAGCAACCCCAACACCCCATTTCTTACAGGAACCCACTTTAATGCCCCTTCCGGATCAGACGGCAGAGGAGTAGCGCTCTCTGGAACAGTTGCTTATCTGGTTACTGACGCCAACTCTTTTGGCCCAGGTTATGAATTTTACAGCATCAATGTTGCCAACCCCCTCTCACCAACCCAAATAGGTGGACGTAATCTGGGAGGATCTGCCAGGGATATATTTGTCAGTGGTAATTTCGCTTATATTGCGTCAACTGACAACACCCAAGAACTCCAAGTGGTCAACATTTCAAATCCATCTGCCCCCATCTTAGCCGGAACCTATAATTCTCCTGGGGCAGCTGACGGGCAAAGTGTCTACGTTGTAGGAACTACTGCTTATTTAACAACCGCGAGGTTGAATATTTTAAATGTATCAAACCCTTCCAGTATCTCACTACTTGGATTCTTCAGTTCGCCCGGTACCTCATTTGGGGTTTTTGCTGCTGCCAACTTCGCCTTTTTGGCAAACAGTCAAAATAATTCGCAATTTAAAGTCGTCGATGTCACAAACCCATCATCCCCCTCACTTTTAGGATCCACCAGTCTACAAGACACAGGGCGCAGCGTTTTTGTAATTGGGAACTACGCTTATCTGGCAACTGCTTCCAATTCGGCAGAATTTCAAATTGTTCGAGGCGGCAGCGGGGCATCAACTTACCAATCTTCAGGCGATTTCACCTCGCAAATTTTCGACACGGGCGCAAGTGTCGCCTTTAACAACATAACTTGGACCCAAAATGTCCCGGCAGGCACAACTCTGGAATTTGAAGTTTCCACCGATGGCGGTTCGACTTTTTTTGGACCAACCGGTGTTGGCTCAAGATACACTCAACCAGGCGCAATTCCTCTTAACTTCATTAATGGTCAGTTCGTTCAATACAAAGCCTACCTCACAGGCGGTACCGATACGCCAACCTTATTTGACGTCAGCATTAACTATTCGCCATGAAAAAAAAGGGTTCAGGGTTCAGGGTTCAGGGTTCAGGGTTCCGACAAAGTCAGGCTGGTTTCACTTTGGTTGAAATTATCCTTTATATGGCTCTTGTAGCTATCTTCATAATTACGTTAACGGATATTTTTGTTTCAATACTGGATATACGTACCGAATCAGAAGCTACCTCTGCCGTCGAACAAGACGGACGTTTTATATTATCTCGCTTGCACTACGATATCCCTCGTTCAACATCAATTATAAACCCGGCCAACTTAGGTGACACAAGCGATACACTCGAATTGGATATAGAAGGTATAACTCATACTTACTCATTAGTGACAAACAATCTTGAGCTCGAAGACGGCACAGGAACTTTTAATGTTAACAGTTCTGAAGCTACAGTTTCTGTCATTAACTTTCAAAAAATCGGCAATGTTGGTGGCAAGGAAACAATCAGGATTCAGTTTGATATTGAGAGTGTTACCCAGCGACCTTCTGGCCCGGAAACAAGATCATTTACCACAACAGTAGGCAGAAGGTAGGGAAATTGAAAAGGGATAATGGAAAAATGAAAAATTATAAGACTTATCACTCACTCGTCCTGAGCGAAGTCGAAGGATCACTTACTCGTCCTGAGCGAAGTCGAAGGATCACTTATCACTCCCGCCAGTGGCGGCCCGGCCAGGCTCTTGTCCTGCTACTTGTCTTTATTGCAATCGCTACAACTATAATTGGTGGAGCCGTAGCAATTACAATTATCAATTCACAATCAACCAGCAAATTCGCGCTCGGGGAAGAAGCTCTGGCTATCGCCGAATCCGGAGCTGATAATGCGGTTCTGCGTATCCTGCGCGATCCAAACTCAACTTATGTTGGTGAAACATTAACTGTTGACGAAGGATCCGCCCAAATCACTGTATCTTACAGTCTTCCAGATGTTCTCATCACCTCTCAAGGTGAAGTCAGCAACATCATTCGCAAGATTGAGGTTGCAGGCACTTATCAAAACAACCGATTAACTGTCACTTCATGGAAACAGGTTAATTAGTTAAAATGTATATATGTTATTTTCAAACCCTGTCACAATAATTTATCTAAAACGCAACTCTCTGGAAGTCTACACCCAAAAAACTCAGGGTGTTCAAGCAAGACTGGATTTTCCCCCAAACTATGAAAAAGATCAGGAGATAATCGATATTGAAAAGTTTGATCAATTAATCTCTAATTTTCTTTCTAAACTTGGCCTTAACGGGAAAAAGGTTATTATCGTTATCTCCCAGGAAAATCTTTTTGAGAAAACAATACCACTTTCTGACAAAACCAAAGAGGAAACTGCAGCTAAGAAATTCTTCGAAGAAATCCCTTTCGATTTGCAAAAAATCGCCAAAAAACAAATCCGCACTAAAAATGGCCTTAATTTAATTGCCGCTAACAAGAATTTTTACGATTCCGTAGTCCACGTCCTCCAAAAACTTCAGGTAGAAATTAGAGCCGTTGTGCCTTCAACCATGTTCGGCATAACAGCCTCAACCCTAACCAACGAAGATATTAAAAAAATTGCCTCAAATTCCGAAATGTTAAAAACCAGCGACTTTTTGTCTGTTGACACGCAAAAGAAACAAGACGGAGAAACCCAACCAGAAGAAGAAAATCCTCAAGCAGACAAGAAGAAACCAAAAGTCAGCCCGATTACTGTCGCCGGCATTACATTTATTGTTATTGGTCTTGGAGTCGTCGTCTTTCTTCTATTTAAACAAGGCATACTTAAACAATACCTCCCTTTCAATAAAAAGCCCTTGCCTACACTGGCTCCTTCCCCCCAAGAGTCATCACCTGCAACCGTAGACTTAGAGAATCAGGAAGCTACCGAACAGGCTGAGCTGTCATCCAAACAGGATATAACAATCCAAATTTTGAATGGGTCCGGAGTTTCCGGTCAAGCATCTCAAGTACAAGCATTGCTCCAATCATTAGACTATTCACAGATAGAAATAGGCAACGCCGACAACCAAGATTTAACTATTACAAAAATTGTCTACAAACAAAATGTTGCAGATTCCCTGATATCAGAAATCAAAACCGAACTTGAAAAAACACTGGCAAACGTAGAAACAGAAGAGGCTTCGGCTGATATTGGCTTCGACATCGTTATCACCACCGGTCCTGCCAGTTGACAATAAAATCTTACTCGTTAATAATTAATTTATAGATGAAGATCTCTCTGCCCCATCTAAACGCAAAGCGCGGTTTTACTCTAATTGAACTTCTTGTCGTAATTGGAGTCTTAACTATCCTACTAGCTATCGTCTTAATTGCCATCAATCCCGCCAGACAATTTGCGCAGGCTAATGATACTCAAAGGCGAAGCGATGTTAACGCAATCTTAAATGCAGTCCACCAGTATGCAGCTGACAATAAGGGCCTATTACCCTCCGGAATACCAACAACTAGTGCCTTAGTCATCGGGAGTGGCGTCACGCAAGCGGATATATGCGCCGATGTTGCCCCAACATACATAGCCCAGGTACCGGTCGATCCTGTTTCAGGATCTTATACGGATTGCACTACTTACGACACTGGTGATTATTCAATTGTTGCATCCGGCACCGGAGGAAGAATTACTGTCAGTACCACCTCTGAAGTTGATAGTTCAACCATCTCCGTCACCCGCTAAAGACTTTACATAGATTACTATCTTCTTGATAATCTTAAGTTATGGACAAATTCGAAACTGCTACTCTTGCCGGCGGGTGTTTTTGGTGCACCGAAGCCATTTTCAAAAGAATTAAAGGCGTTAACAAGGTTACTCCAGGATATTGTGGGGGCAAATCAGACAATCCTACTTATGACGAAGTTTCAACGGGCTCAACCGGCCATGCCGAAGCAATTC
>CAYMGH010000021.1:0-13304 GCA_964389935.1 uncultured Gammaproteobacteria bacterium
CGGGAGAGTCGAGAAGTTCTCGACAAGCTCGAACAATATGCAGAGCATGTTGTTCTCGTCCTGAGCGAAGTCGAAGGGCTCGAACAATAAAGGTTTTCAGCAGACTAGCATCATAGCGTTTAGTAGACGCTCAATTCTAGTTATGGTATATTCTAACAACTTTTTTCAAGGAATCAAAAATGAGAAGCTGCGCGCTTTGCGGAAAAAAATCTTTAATTCAGAAATCCGGTGCTCACCAATACGGTGGTGGTTGGGCTATGCGGGCGACCAAAAAAAGATTTGAGAGACGCGTAAATTTGCATAGCTCAAAGGTTACTTACCTGGGAGTACGCAAAACAATGCGGCTTTGTACAAAATGCTTAAGACGCGTTAAGAGCGAGATGAAAAAATTGGATGAGCGCAAAAAAGAAATAAGATTTAAGAAAAAACCAGAATCTATTACATCTGCTGTAGCTACTGCGTAAGTTTTTCTATTTTGGATTTTAAACCTTGATAACCGTTTAAAAATTCTTCAATTGTTGTTGCCCTTTTTCCTTCCATTTGAACCATGCCCCCCGGCAAAAATTTTATTCTCATGCGTTTGGCGTTTGGCGTTTGGCGTTTGGTTTTAATCTCCGTCCAGACTGTAGGCCAGGGGTAAAAAGCATTGATCATTCGCTCGAGTTTTTGTTTTCCGGGTGGATTTTCCAGATCGATCTGGCCATCAGCTTTTGTAATTTTTTCAGTAAATGTGGCATCTTCATTGTTTTGTTTTTTGGGTTTGGTTTTGCCGCTAAGATAATCGGGGATAGTTGCGAGCAGCAAATTTGAGCCAATAAGTCCAAGCTTTTCTATTAACAATTCGTGGGTGTCTTCTTTTTCAATTTCAATTTCTCGTTGATTTAGAATTGGGCCATGATCGACTTCTTGGTCGAGTTTGATAATAGTTACGCCGGTTTTTATTTCTCCCTTAAGAATTGCTGATTGGATTGGGGAAGGGCCTCGGTATTTTGGCAGGAGCGACGGGTGAACGTTGATAAAACCAAATCGTGGTTTATCTAAAATATCTTTTGGGATGATTTGGCCAAAGGCTACAAGAATCGCTAAATCAAAATTTTTACTAACCTCTGATAACTGATGGCTAACAGCTATTCCATTTTTCCGGGCTGTTAACTTTACAGGTGTTGATGATTTATTTTGGCCGCGGCCGACTTTTTTATCCTGGCCGGTGATAATTAACTGCGGTTTGAAGTTAGAGTCGATTAAATTCTCTAAGACAATTTGGGCGAGTCTGGGTGTTCCTAAAAAAACAATCTTCATGCATATGCGACTTCTAAAAGTTGTTCCCTGCCGCGTTTGTCTTTTCCTACTTTGAACATTTTGCCATTTTGAGTGTGGACGTGGTCGATAAATAACATGCCGTTTAAGTGGTCGACTTCGTGCTGAATGATTCTGGCAGGCAGACCTTTGTAATGGCGAGCCGATTTTCTGCCGTGAACATCCTGAGACTCAAGATCCAGTTCTGCGGGCCTTGCGACGTGGCCGTAAAGTTCGGGAACAGAAAGACAACCTTCCAAGATTGTGACTTCCTGACGGGAAAATTTAATAATTTTTGGGTTGACAAAACCCCTGATCTTGTTTCTGATTCTTCCTACAAAAACTCTTTTTAAAATCCCAATTTGTGGTGCAGAAAGTCCTAAGCCCGGCGGATCTGTCTGGGCTTCAAGCGTTTCGGTAAGATCAATGATTAACCCGCTAAGATTTTTGTCGAAGGACTTAACTTCTCTGGAAACTTGTCTTAACCTTTTGTCGTCGTCGGCAGTTGTGATAACTTTTTGTTTCATGTCAGTTTAGACTTGCCGGTTCGACAGTAATTTGGAAATTGTTATCTGCTCCTTTTAGGATAGGTAACAGTTTTTGCATTGCCTTTTTCCTCTTTTCCAAATCATACGAGCTCAGCTTATATTTGATGATTATATTAAACTTCACAATTTTAGAAAAGAAGACCGGTTCAAATGGGCCCAAAAGTTGGATGGTTGGATGGTTGGATGGTTGGATGGTTGAGTTAAGAAAACTGAAAGTTGCGTGGGCTAATTTCTCAACTTTTTCCCGGTTTTTGCCTCTAACAGTTATTTTGATAAGCAGGGAAAATGGAGGATAGGAGAGGGACCGGCGCATTTCAATTTGATTCTGGTAAAATTTTTGATAATCATTTAGTGCGGCGGCTTTTATAGTTTCATCGTCAGGGTTATAAGTTTGGATTATCAAAGTTCCGCTGTCTTTTAGCAATTTTTTTAGACTAATAATTTGGGAAAATAAGATTTCGGGGCTTGCAAAGTCTGCACGATTCAGAAGCGAATCGGGTTGGATATAGGCGGCAAGATCATACTTTTTAATTTTGGGCGAGTAGAAAACTGTTGCTGTTTGGACATCAATTTCTGAACGCTGAACGCTGCCGCCTTTGGCGAGCCTCGCCTCTGGCGGGAACGCTGAACGCTTGGTAATCTTTTTAACCTCAGCACGCAGTGAGTCGACATTTAAAACGTTAAAGTAGATATCCTGTGATTTGCACTTGGGGCAGCTTTCCGGTTGTTTTTCAAAATAATCATTAAATTTGCAGCTTTTACAATACATGCTGCCGGATTCTTTTTTCTTATTTAAAAAAAGCAGTGCGTTTTGGTTTTTGTTGAGCTGTATTTGTAAAGAAGTAGAAATTGGTGAAAAATTGCCTCTAAGTTTTTCGTCTGCCATATTAATTATTTTTGTCTGAGTGCCGAACATTTGCATTTTAATGTGGTTTTTAAGCTGGAAATATGTTGAGATTTTTGGGGATGCATCGACGATTTTTATTTGAGCACCGCCTATTTCTGAGATTTTTTGGGCGACAGTTAGCGTGTCAAAATATGGCGATCTTTCGTCCTTATAAGCTGTGTCGTGCTCGTCGTAAATGATTATTTCTTTTAAATTTGGGGAGGGTGTGAAGATTGCCGAACGGGAGCCGAAAATATAATCACATTTACCGGATAAAATTTTGAGCCAAGTTGAAAATTTTTCTGAATTTTTCAGTTCGTTATGATAGAGGGCATAATTTTTTGCTCTTGGAAATTTGGCGAGTGTTTCGGGGATTTGGTTAATTGTAGGGACGAGGACGAGAGTTTGCTGAAAGCTGAACGCTGCCGCCTTTGGCGAGCCTCGCCTCTGGCGGGAACGCTGAACGCTGCTGACTAATTTTGCATTAAGCTTTAAGCTTTTAGCATTCAGCGGCGGAATTGCCGCCTCGAGGCAATTAACCATTGGGGCAAGGTAATATTCGCGCATCCATTTAAGAAGTTTGACCTGATAGGGAAGAAGAAGTGGCTGATTAAGGAAAATTCTAGTAATCGGCTTGATTACAACCTTCTTGTCATTCTCGACTTGATCGAGAATCCGATCCTCACTTTCGTGAGGATGACTTTCAAGGGATAACACGACTCCCAGTGGGTTTCGTTTTCCGAACGGGACTTCGACAAGCTGGCCAACCTTAATCTCCTTTTCTAAATTCTTTGGAATTTCATAAGTATAGGAGTCAATGTCCGGAGGTTGATATGTTAAAACGACAACTTGGGTGTACATACGACGTCAATCGTAGAGCGTTAAACACAAATGGTCAAGAGAAAAATAACCTATAACAAGGACGGACCCTTTAAAGGCTTTTGTGACAGGCTAAGTATTAGATGGATTAACTGATATCTATTTGACGATTATATGCTTCGAGGAGGTTTTCAAATAAAGAGGCGACGGTCATCGGGCCGACGCCGCCGGGGACAGGTGAAATTGCGGCAACGATTTTGGAAACTTCTTTGAAATCCACATCGCCGATAAGTTTGTGTCCCGGCGGTTCATTTTCTAGTCTTTTATCAAGTCTATTGCCTACAAGATCTGTGTTTATCGGCTCTCCGACCACGTTAATTCCTATGTCGATAACAACCTGATTTTTAGAAACGTGGTTTTTGGTTATAAATTTTGGTTTGCCGGCGGCGACAACTAGAATATCGGCAAGTTTGGTAATTTTTTCTAAGTCTTGTGTTTTGGAATGACACACAGTTACTGTTGCGTCCTTATTCAACATGGAAAGTGCAGTCGGTTTGCCCACCAGGGATGATCGGCCCACTACAACGACGTGTTTTTGGGCAATAGGTATCTTGTAATGCTTAAGCAGAATCAAAACCCCTTTTGTGGTAGCCGGAACAAATCCGGTCGGATCATTTTCTATTAATTTTTTGAAATTTATTGAGGTCTGTCCATCGACATCTTTAGCTGGCTCAATTGAATCGACGATTTTGTTTTTATCTAAATGTTGGGGGATTGGCTGCTGGACAATTATTCCGTCTATATTTTTTTGACTATTAAATCTTGAAATCTGGTTGATGAGTGATTTCTCATCTATTTTTTGCTTAAAATTTTGAAGATTAACGACAGCGCCGATTTTTTTCCCGAATAAAATTTTTTGTCTTATGTATGTATTTGATTCGGGGAGACTTCCTACCTGAATGATTACTAATCTTGGTCTTCGCTCAAGCGGAGCTTTAATGAATCCCTCTATTTTTTTAGTAAGTTCTTCGGCGATTTTGTCGCGGACGACACGCCCATCTAGAATTTTTGCGCTCATGGAACAGGGAATCGTTTTGTCAAAGATTGGACTTGCTTTGCGATCGCGAGGAGTTTCTTGTTTTTGGAATATTTTTGTTTGAAATCCTTTAGAAAGCCTGAGCGTTTTTCTTTTTCCTCCGGCAATTTTTCATCTTTAATTTCGTCAACAACCTGTTTGATCCAGTAAGCGATTTTTTTCATCTCTGCTTCTTTCATTCCGCGGGTTGTAACAGAGGGTGTGCCGATTCTGATTCCGGACGGATAAAATGGCGGCATTGGATCAAAAGGAACGCTGTTTTTATTAGTAACTATACCGGCAACTTCCAGAGCAAAAGCAACCGGCGCGCCGTTCAGGCTGAGGTTTTGTAAATCGATTAAAATTAAATGATTTTCGCTGCCGCCGCCGGAAAGTGTGAAGTTGTGTTTAGTGAGTTCGCGAGCCAGCGCCTTTGAATTTTTAACAATCTGATTTGCATATTCCCTGAAGGGTTTATCCTGAGCCTCGCGAAGGGCAACGGCAATGGCAGCCGTTTGATTGTCGTGCGGCCCACCCTGAAGGCCGGGGAAAACTGCCTTGTCGATTTTATCAGCAAGATCAGCATCTTTTTTTAACCCCTTCTTGGTAACCATTAAAATTGCACCTCTGGGCCCGCGCAAAGTTTTGTGGGTTGTAGTCATAATTATGTGGGCGTGAGCAGCCGGAGACGGGTGGGCGTCGGCAACGATAAGTCCGGCGATATGGGAAATATCAGCCAGCAAATAGGCGCCGACGCTGTCAGCGATTTTGGCAAATTTTTCAAAATCGACAGTTAGGGGATATGCCGTAAATCCGCAGACAATTATTTTGGGCTTTTCGCCCTTAGCGAGTTTTTCAATTTCATTAAAGTCCAATTTCCCACTGCGATCCAAGCCATAGGAAACTGTTTTAAAATATTTACCGGAAATGGAAACCGGAGAGCCGTGAGTTAAATGCCCGCCGAAGGCAAGCGAAAGGCCCATGATTTTGTCTTTTTTGACGTCAAGAAGTGCCAGATAGACTGCCGTGTTTGCCGGAGAGCCTGAGTAAGGTTGAACATTTGCGTGGGGAACGCCAAATAATTTTTTGGCGCGTTCTTGAGCTAAGATTTCAATATCGTCCACAAACTTATTGCCCTGATAGTAACGCTTTTTGGGGTAGCCCTCTGAATATTTATTGGTAAAAACTGAACCGAGTGCTTCCAAAACAGCAGGCGATGTGTAGTTTTCCGACGGAATCAATTGCAAGACATCTTGTTGTCTTTTCTTTTCTTTGTTAATTATTTCGGCTGTTTGAGGATCGATTTTTGATAGCATATAATTTTAAATTTTCAATTTACAATTTTTAATCAATTTTTAAAATTTAAACATTAATATTTCAATGAAAATTATAAATTTAGAATTAAAAATTCATTGATATTGTCAATTGTCATCCATTCGGCAAGCTCAGGATGACCCTGAATATTGAATATATTGAAGGGTCACATGTTAATTGTCAATTGTTGATGTTATTTGCTCAAGTAATTGCCGGGCTTCCAAATAATCCGGCTTTAATTCCAAAGTTTTTTCCAGTGATGCGATTGCCGCTTTATTATCTTCCAAAACCACGTAAATTTTGGCGCTAGTAAGATAAGTTGTCGGGTAGTTTGGTGCAAGTTGAGTCAGCTTCTCCACTATATTTTTCGCTTCTTCTTTAAAATTTTCGTCAACGGGGGCAAGAAGCGCATAAGTTTTGGCTGCACGCTGAGCGATCAGGAAATTATTGGGTGAAAGTGCGAGTGCTTTTTGAGCCAGTTGATCTGATCTTGCAGCCAATTCGCCTTGTTGATTTTGGTCTTCAGTAGACACTGCTGCCAGCGCCATTGATGATGAGTAGCCTGCAAGCAAATAAGGATTGGGGTAAGGGAAGGCACGGATCGAATTAGCATAGGCAGCAAGTTCTTTTTGGAAAACACTATCTGTGCGGCCTTCTGCACGTTTTTCAAAGACATTGGAAAGGTAGGAGCGCAGCACAAAACTCAATACAAAAAGGCCAATTAGGGTAGAAATTAAGATTGCCGGGAATTTAAAATTTTCTTTGAGATGAATGTCGATTTCTAATTTTTGTTGATTTTTGGCAAGCAGAATTGCTGATGTAACAAGAGTGAAAAATGTAACTTGAGTGGCAACAGTTGAAAAGCCAAAAAATATGGTTGTGAGATAACCGATGAGAGCGGCAAATATCGCCTTAGCAATAAGCGAATTTTTTTGAAGTTTAAAAATCGAGACGAGTGAGGTAGTCAAAAATAGAGCGTAAGAAATAAATCCCACAGCCCCGGTATTAGCAAGATAATTTAAGAATTCGTTGTGGGCTTTGTAATAAAAAAATTCCCACTCGCTGGTTTGGTTGTGGGCGTTCGGGCGAAACATAAAATAACTGGATACAAAAGTTTCCGGACCTGATCCAAGAATGGGTGAGTGTTTAAAAATATTAATTGCCCCCTGCCAGACAATTAGCCTGATTCTGCCGGATTCAGTGCCTTCAGTGGTTAGTGCAGTTTGAGTCGGTTTATCAGAAATAGCTGAACGCTGAGGGCTGCCGCCTTTGGCGAGCCTCGCCTCTGGCGGGGACGCTGAACGCTGGTTATGAGTTACGGCTTCCTGGATTCTTCCTGTTAGGGTCGTGCCAAAAAACAGGGTGACAGTCGCAAAAATTATGGCAAGAGCAAGCATAACCTTTAAATTTTCTTTTAAATTTTTTATGCCAAGTAAAATTGCAAAAACCCCTAGTGAGATAACAAGACCTAAAACTCCGGCCCGGGAATTAGTTAAAATTATTGCCCAGAAAATAAGGCTGGTAGATATGAAGAAAAAAATTCTGGATTCTTTATTTTTAAAAGTTAGCAAGAAGGTTATTGAAATTGGCAGAATTAAAACAAGATAAGAGGCAAGCCAGTTAGGCTGTCCAAGAGTTGAAAAAATTCTAAGAGTCGGGTTGAAATCTGTTTTCCAGCACGAAGACGTCAATTTTCCAACTAAAACAAGGCATGAAGGATCCTTGTCGAAGTGAGCCGGGATTCCCCAGAAGGATACAGCAAAAGCAGAAATGACAATGGCAATTAGTATTTTTTTTATCTTTTCGAAATTTAAATTAACCAGGACTCCGGCAAAAATTACTAAATAGGCAAATTGGGAAATGAGCCCGCCGTTTAAGCGAGACGGGAAACCGAAGATGGAGGTAAATTTGTCTATCGAAAAAAAGGTTGATACAAGTTGCACCAGAACAAATGCAGCGAAAATTATTAAGAGGGGGTTTTTGGGGATAATTATCTTGCCAAGAAGAATGAATTTTGCAAGAGTTAAGAAAAAAATGACAACTGCTGTCAAATAAACAAAATGCATTTTGGGTACTTCGTAAAGCTCGGTGTTGAAAGTGGAAAAGATTAATGGGGTTGCTACTGCCAGTGTTACGAAAACAATGAAAATTGATTTATCGACTAGCTGAGTGAGTTTATCCGTCACGCAAAGATGATAGCAATGAACAAGTACAATGGCAATTGAGTAATAGCTAATTTTCCGCTATACTTTTTTCGGCCGAATATAAGCTTCAAGCTTAAAGCTGAATGCCGAACGCAAGATATTATAGGTTTGAGAAATTAGATGTTTGGAAAGATGCAAGAGAGTTTGTGACTTTAGTTTATAAAATTACTGAAAATTTTCCTTCAAAAGAAAAATTTGGGCTAATAGATCAAATAAGAAGAGCCGCCATATCTATAGTACTTAATATTGCTGAAGGATCGGCAGGAAGATCAGATACGGAATTTAGGAGATTTCTTAAAATGGCGCAGGGGTCTTTACACGAAGTGATTGCAGGATTTTACATTGCTTCAGATCGGAAATTTGTAAATAAAAATCAATTTGATCAGGTTTATGATTTTTCTCAGAAACTAAACGCAAGATTAAACGCTTTAATTAAAAAGCTTTGAGCTTTTAGCGTTTTGCATTAGGCAATATAAAAATGATTCCAGTAGTAGATCACATTTTAGGACAGTTTTCCCGGGATTTAGGAGTAGATTTAGGCACAGCCAATACACTAATTTACGTTGGCGGCAAGGGTTTGGTTATTCGTGAGCCTTCAATTGTTGCCCAGCACAAAAAGACCAAACAGGTTATAGCAATTGGCGAAAATGCCAAAAAAATGATCGGCAAAACTCCCCTTTCGATTATTACAGTTAAACCATTAAAAGACGGGGTAATTTCCGATTACGATACAACTCTGGCTATGCTTTCGTATTTTGTTAAAAAGGTCCACAGGAAGCCGGGTGTGCAATTCAATTTTCCAAGACCTAGGCTGATAATCGGCGTGCCATCGCAGATTACCGAAGTCGAAAGAAGGGCAATACTGGATGTTGCCAGCCAGTCCGGAGCCCGCGTTGCTTATCTTGTTGAGGAGCCAATGGCCGCTGCAATCGGTGCCGGTATCGGAGTGGATGAACCGGTCGGCTCGATGATTGTTGACATTGGCGGAGGTACATCTGAAATTGCCATAATTTCTCTGGGAGGAGTTGTGGTTGGCCGGTCACTAAAAGTTGCCGGAGACGAAATGGACCGGGATATTATTAACTATGTGAGGACTCGCTACGGTTTGGCGCTGGGAGAAAAGAGTGCCGAAGACGTTAAATTGCTGCTTGGAAGCGCGTATCCGATGCCTGTTGAAAAGCAAATGGTAGTCCGCGGACGCGATCTGGAAAAAGGACTGCCTAAATCAATCAGGCTCAATTCAACTCAAATTAGGGAAGCTTTGTCGCCAACGATTGGTACAATTGTTGACAATATTCGGGATACAATTAACGATGCTCCTCCTGAACTTGCCGCCGATGTTGCCGAGCGGGGAATTGTAATTTGCGGCGGCGGGGCGCTCATTTACGGGCTGCCGAAATTGATATCCGCGGAAACAAAAATGCCGGTAACAGTTGCTGCCGATCCTCTTTCCTGCGTGGTTTTGGGATGCGCTTACCTGCTTAAAAACAGCGAGCTTTTGGAAAGAGTTAAAATAGCCCGCACGACGTAATTTTTAGCAGTACTAATCCTTAAAAAGTAGATATGAAGAGGACAAAATTTCGACTGCCATGGTTTGGAGATTCGATTAGTAAAAATTCAGGGAAAAAGTTATGGAGTCGGCAGGATTCGTTTGAAGAAGTCGGTCTTGTTGACAGTCAAACCCGTAAATTAAGTGCAAACAGGCTTTTTGTATTTTATATAGCTTCTTTTATAATTTTACTCATTTTCCTTGGTCGGCTTTTTCACCTGACTGTTATTGCCGGCAATGAGAATCGTAGTTTAGCAGAAAGTAACCGAATTAAGCTTATCGAGAGAGAAGCGAAAAGAGGCGTAATTTACGATCGCCGCGGAAATGTTTTAGCAAGATCAGCAAGTGTTTATTTACTTACGAGAGACGGTGAAGTAAAAGAGATTACCGAAGAGCAGGCAGAACAGTTGGAGCGGGAAGGCCTGGCCAGTGAAAATTTTGAAGGAGATTTGGGGACAATCAGCCTGGAGGTCAAAAGAGAATATTTATTGGGCGAAGCGGCTGCCCATGTTTTGGGGTACACGAGTGAGATTCAAGAAGGTGATTTAAAAGAAAACGGCAGCTTATCACCAGTTCAGTCAATCGGCAGGTTAGGGCTTGAGCAGGCTTACAATAATTTTTTAACCGGCAAGGTAGGCAAAAAATTAGTGGAAGTCGATACGTTTGGCAAGAAGGTTTCGATTTTGGGAGAGCAAGAATCAACTGGCGGACAAGACATACAGACGACACTTGACGGGCAGTTGCAGGAGAAGGTCTATGAAGCTCTCAATAAACAGGCTGGTTTGGTTGCAACAAAAAAAGGAGCGGTTATTGTTCAAAACCCCAGTACAGGAGAAGTTTTGGCGCTGGCATCTGTTCCTTCGTTTGACCCAGAAGACATTGGCAAATCCGTTGCCGATCTTGAAAAACCTTTTTTTAACAGGGTGACTCAAGGGGTTTACCCACCGGGATCGGTTTTCAAAATTGTGACGGCACTGGCCGGCCTTGAATCCGGCAAAATAGATGAGAATACCGAAATTGAGGATGTCGGCGAATTTGAACTTGGAGGCAGTAAATTTTCCAACTGGTTTTTTAATAAGTACGGAAAGACAGACGGAGTTATAAAAATTCAAAAGGCGATTGCCAGAAGCAATGACATTTTCTTTTACCGCGTTGCCGAGAGGATTGGTTTGGAGAGTCTGCGTGATATGGCCAAAGATTTAGGTCTGGGACAAAAGACGGGGATTGACCTTCCAACAGAAGCTGTTGGTTTGGTTCCGGATGAGGTCTGGAAGCAAAGTGCATATAGTGACAATTGGTATCTTGGTGACACAATGCACTTGGGAATCGGGCAGGGTTTTTTGCTAACGACCCCGATTCAGATGAATGCTGTGAGTTCGTTTGTGGCAACAGGGAAATTAACCAAGCCTTATTTGGTTTCAAAAATTAGCAATGAAGGCGGCGAGCTTGCTGAATTTAGCACAAAAGTTTTGGGAGAAAATATTGTAGCTGATAATAACTTGGAGCTAGTTAGAGCCGGAATGAAGGATGCCTGCAAACTCGGAGGAACCGGCGCGCCATTTTTCAACTCTACTTATGATGTGGGTTGTAAAACCGGAACTGCCGAAAAAGAACTAGGCAACCCGCATGCCTGGTTTACGGTTTTTGCACCGTTTGAAAATCCGCAAATTGCACTAACAGTTTTGGTTGAAGACGGCGGAGAAGGTTCATCGGTGGCAGCACCGGTTGCCCGTGAAATTGTGGATTGGTGGATGGCCAATCGGGCGAATTAGCCCGATTGGAAAATTTTTAATTTGAAATTTTAAATTTACAATCAAATCAAAATGTTTAAAAATTAAATTATTTAAAATTCATTAAAAATTAAAAATTAGAAATTGAAAATTAATGAAACTTCCCAAAAAACTAAATATTAATTTAAACAAGTTTCAGGACCTCCGTTACGGTGAAAATCCACATCAACAAGGAGCATATTATGTTGAGGGTGCCCAAAGTGGTTTTGAAAAATTGTGGGGGATAGACCTTTCTTACAACAATTTGGAAGATGCGAACTCCGCATGGCGGCTGGTTTCTGATTTTGACGATTCAACAGTGGCCATTATTAAACACGGCAATCCCAGTGGCATCGCCGTACGAAATAATTTGGCCGGTGCTTTCAAACTAGCACTCGATGCCGATCCGGTATCGGCATATGGAGGCATAGTTTCTTTAAATCGCATTCCGACGCTTGCGATGATTGAAGCGATGCGCGGGAAATTTTTTGAGTTAATAGTGGCGCCGGATTATGATCAAAAAGTCTTAGAAAGACTTAAGAAGCGAAGCGAGAAGATGAGAGTCATTAGAGCAAATCCGCCAGGCGCAAATCTGGAAATTAAAAGAATTTTTGAGGGGTTTCTGGTACAAACTCCGGATACTTTAAAGGAGACTCCTTTGAAGTGGGAAGTAGTTTCTGGTAAAAAGCCGGATAAAAAGACATTAGCCGATTGTGAATTTGCCAACAAAATTGTTAAACATGTTAAAAGTAACGCAATTGTCATTGTCAAAAATTTGAATATGGTTGGTGTTGGAATTGGTCAGCCAAATCGGGTTAATTCGGTAATGCTGGCCCTTCGACAAGCTCAGGCCTTCGGCTCTGAGGTCTTCGACGATGAGCTCAGACGAATCGCTCAGGCTCGAAGAGGTAAACTCAAAAATAAAGGTGGCAAAATAGTCCCTGGCTGTGTTTTAGCATCCGACGCGTTTTTTCCGTTTGATGACAGTGTGAAACTTGCTGCTAAAGCCGGAATATCAGTAATCGTTCAGCCGGGCGGATCAATAAGAGATAAAGAAGTTATTGTAACTGCTAAGAAATTAGGAATAACAATGATTTTTACAGGCATTCGTCATTTCAAACACTAAATTAACCTCGTAGGTTGGAAGCTAATAACCTACGAGGTTGAAGACACATGGATTTAAAAATAAAAAACATATTGGCTGACGTTAATATTAAATCAATTCTTGATCCATTGCTTGCCGTACTTGATTCGAAATCGGTCAAATTCTGGGGAACAGAGGGGACAGTAAAATATCTAAAAGCTAAAGGTTTTGAGGCTATTTCTGTTGTTTCTGGTTTTGATTTTGACGGAAGGGTTAAGACTCTTGATAAAAAGGTTTTTGCACGCATACTGGCTGATGGATCGAACAAAAAACATATGGACGAATTGCAGCGGATGTTCTCCCTCAGTCATTCTCGACCTGATCGAGAATCAGATTCTCGCTTGCGCAAGGATGACAAGATGGCTGGTTGGGAACCTTTCGATCTTGTCATTGTGGACCTTTATCCGCTTGATAAAAAAAACTTTCCGGAATCTATGGATATTGGCGGGCAAGCGCTGTTTCGGGCTGCGATTAAAAATTATAAGGGCGTCGCCTTGGCGTTTGATAAAAGCAGTTTAGCGAGTTTAGTTAGTGAGCTGATTAGTAATAAAGGTTCGACTACTCTTTCTTTCCGCAAAACCCAAGCCCAAAAAGCAGCGAAGTTTATTGCGAAAAGAGGAGCAGTCGAAGCGGCTTTTTTTTAATATGAACCGAGAATTGCCGTATTGGGTAGCAACTTCGGCTATTCATGGTGTGGGGA
>CAYMGH010000022.1:0-12840 GCA_964389935.1 uncultured Gammaproteobacteria bacterium
GGCATGTTTCTATTAATTGTACATTAAATCAATTCAAATTGCTATAGGTTATTTTGGGCAGAAAAGATCAACTGGGCAGGTACTCTTTTAGATTCTCGGTCGTAACGACTACTTTATGAATCTTACCTTCTAACTTTTGTTTAGCGACTTTGCGGCAAATAGCGTTTATTGTTCTGTCCAGTGTTCTCATTCCCGCATCGAACCCCAGAGGCCTGACAATTTGATCCCAAATATCATCATCAATCATCAGTTCGCCAGTTGCCAAACCGGAACTGGCCAGAGCTCTTGGCAAAAGATAGTTTTTACCAATAGTTATTTTTTGGTCGTCACTGTAGCTTGGCATTTCAACAAGTTCTACCCTATCCAACACGGCAGTTGCAACTCCTCTGGTATTGTTGGCGGTTGCTATAAAAAGTACTTCTGAAAGATCAAAAGGGTAATCGATAAAATGATCCAGAAATTTATTGTTTTGTTCCGGATCCAAAAGTTCGACTAAAACTCCCATAATATCGGCTCTTGATTCGTCAGCAACCCTGTCAACTTCGTCGAGAAGAATCACCGGGTTCTTGGTTTGAACACGCCTTAGTACTTTTATCACTTGACCTGGTTCCGAACCTGGATAAGCACGCGCTTTGCCTCGCAGTTGCAAGGCGTCTCCCATACCTCCTAAGGGGATTCTGCCAAATTTTCTGCCCAAAGCTTCGGCAATTGAAATGGCCATAGTAGTCTTGCCTGTCCCGACTAAACCAAGAAGCAAAATGGTTGGCGCCTTGGTTTTTTTACCTTGTTGCTGCTTGAGAGCAGTGACGGATATGTATTCAAGAATTCTTTCTTTTAACTCTTCCAGGCCAAAATGATTTTTGTCCAGAATTTTTTTGGCGTTTTCCAGAGATAATATGTCCTTACTACTTTGGCTCCAGGGCAAATTAACGATCCAATCAAGATATCTCGCTACAGAATCATATTCCTCAGAGTAACCCTGACTGGAGGCAATGCGATTTAGCCTTTCGATCATGGCCTTCACCTTTTGCTGAAGATTGGCTGGAAGCTGTGAGCTTGTTAGTTTTTGCTCAAGAATTTGGATGTCTTCGAATTGGGCAGATGGGGTATTCACTTTAGACTAATTAAACCAGAAAAACGGGTGGCCTTCAAAGCAAAATTTATTTCTTCAACTTCTCGCAAAATTTGTTGCAGATTAGGATTGGCAATTCCACTGTTTTGGCGACTTATGAGATTTATAAAACTTTCACTTAACTGCTCGCCCCCTTTATTGGTAAAGAAGAGCAGAAAGTTCGAATCGCTATCAAAGTTAAATGAGGGGAAATCAGTGCTATTTTTTGACTGCAGAGAGTCGGCAATTTTGAAAGCTGCTTCTCTTGAGGACGCAAATACTACCCAGTTTTCGTGTTGAAAAAAAGCAACTGCTTCACTTTTCCCCTCGCTTGAAATTATGTTCATTAGATAAAATATAGTATCGGCGCGAACCTCCTCCTTGTATGAAGTTTCCGACTGATCGGAAAGTTCAATACTTTTAAGGCTTGAGAGGTCAATTTCTCTTTTCTCAACAATAAGTGCGAACTGCGCGTTCTTGCCGAATATTATTAAATACTGGCCGCTGCCCGCGCTAAAATTATTTTTGAGCCAATTAACTAGATTTTCCGGGTATAAGTTTCTGGTGGTTACAAAATCCAAAACGTTAGGCGCAAAAACAGCGAGGTTGAAGTCTTGGGGAACTTTAATTTTCCCAGGAGACAATTTTTCAATAAAGGGCGAGTGCGAAACAGTTCCGGAAAAGCTAATTGATCTAGTGCTAATTATTGGATTTACTCGTATAGGAGTCAAATAAGCAAGGCTGGCAGAAGATGTACTATCCAGTTCAAAAGAAAGGTCTTCTTGCGAACTTTGTGGGATTTGAAGATCCTCCAGAATTTTCGAGAGATTTTTTTGATCTTTAGTCTTTAAATCAAAATTTACAAAAAATTTATTTTCTCCATTCGTTGCTGTAATAAGGCTCTTGTTTGCGTCTTTTAATAAAAAGAAGACAAGTGAAATTATAGCTACAACTGTGATTACCCAAAATCCCAAAAAATTTTTGGGAATAAGTTTCATTTTTAGCGTCTTTGCCTTGGGCCTCTGCCTTTAAAGTTTCTCGAGTCTGGTTTTGAAAATCTTCGATATTGAAAATCTCCGCCTCTTTCGCGACTTCTATCTTTGTCTTCGTCACTTCCAAAAACCATTGAGAGATTTACTCTACCCTGATCGTCGAGCTCCAAAACACGGACTTTGACTTTTTGCCCAATCTTGACAACATCTTCAACTTTATTAACTCTGAAAGAAGCCAGTTTGGAGATGTGCACCAGACCTTCTTTGCCTGGCAGGATTTCAACCATTGCGCCAAATGGCAAAATTCTTTTGACTTCGCCTTCGTAAACTTCACCTGGCTGAGCTTCTTTAACAATACCCTCAACTATGGCTGCGGCTCTTTTGCATGCATCCGCATCTTTGCTGCTTATTGTTACTGTTCCCTCATCATTGATATCGATTGCAGCGCCGGTTTCGTTGATTATCTTGTTGATTACCCTGCCTCCCGAACCGATGACATCACCGATTTTTGAAGGATCAATTTTAACCAAGATAACTGTTGGAGCATGTTTAGAAACACTGGTTCTGGATGTTGGTATGGTTGCGAGAATTTTTTCTAAAATTTCCAGTCTTGCCTTTTTAGCTTTTGCCAGCGCCTCTTCTAAGATTTTGACAGGGACGCCATCGAGCTTGGTATCCATTTGAATTGCCGTAATGCCATTTTTGGTCCCCGCGACTTTGAAATCCATATCGCCTTGAGCATCCTCCTGATAAGCAATATCGGTTATGGTTACGTACTTTGATTTATCCCCTTTATCGGTAATTAAGCCGATTGAAATTCCTGCGACCGGTTCCTTAATTGGCACACCGGCATCCATAAGGGATAAAGTCGAACCACAAACTGCGGCCATTGAGGTTGAGCCTGCAGAGGAAAGGATTTCTGAAACTATTCTAATGGTGTAAGGAAATTTATCGTTTTCAGGGATAATTGGCCGAATGGCTTTTTCTGCCAATGCCCCGTGACCAATTTCGCGTCTTCCAGGTGCTCCTCTTCTACCTGTTTCTCCAACCGAAAATGGCGGGAAATTATAGTGATGCATGTACCTTTTCGTTTCTTCACCCTCCATCCCTTCTATTAATTGTTCCAGGGCTGGTGAGGCAAGTGTGGCAATCGAAATAACTTGGGTATCACCTCTTTGAAAAATTGCTGAGCCGTGGGTTCTTGGTAAAACTTCAACTCTTGTGGTGATCGGTCGGATCTGATCCGGTGACCTACCGTCTGGTCTTTTTTTACTATTGAGGATTTCTTCTCGAAGAACATTTGCCACAATCTCTTCGAAAATGCTGGAGAGAATTTTAGAATTTAGTGACTCTTGATCTTCCGTTATAAATTCAGTAGTTAAAATCCCTAATTTTTCTTCGAACCATCTTTCATCCTGACTAGATGCGTTAAAATCTTTCATAAAATTATCCTGTATAAATTTCTTTATTTTAGTTTCATCTTGTACACTGGCTTTTTGAGGTTCATATTCAATTTTTTTATTGCCCACTTCCTTTACCAGACTTTCTATCTGGGTTATGATCGTTTTCCCCTCATCAATCCCGAATTTAATCGCATCCACAACCGATTTTTCATCTGCTTCACTTGCTTCTGTTTCAAGCATAACAACATCTTGTTTATTGGAGGCAAGTATAATTTCCAGATCTGACAACTTTCTCTCGTCTTCAGTCGGATTCAATATAAATTTTCCGTTCTGTTTTGCAACACGAACTCCTGACAGGGGACCATTCCAAGGAATGTCGGAAATTGCCAAAGCTGCGGAAGTTGCGACCAGCGAAACAATATCCGGATCGTTTTGCTGATCTACCGAAAGCACAGTAATTATTACCTGTACATCATTTTGAAAGTCTTTTGGAAACAGGGGTCTAATACTTCTGTCGATTAATCTTGAAGTTAAAACTGCGGTTTCGGTTGGTCTATTTTCGCGCTTAATGAATCTAGACGTGGAGATTTTCCCACCGGCATATAGTTTCTCTTCGTAGTCAACTGAAAGCGGGAAATACCCAACATCCGCTCGAGGCGCCTGGCTAACGGCTGTTGCTAGTACCACTGTTTCTCCATAGGAAGCAAGTACGGCGCCATTTGCTTGACCTGCCAATTCTCCGGTTTCAAGTACAAATTTCTTGCCACCAAGATCAAATTCTTTTTTTACTTTTTTACTCATATGTACGAAAAATTAATAAGAAGTTAGAGGAGTTAGAAATCGGGAAGCGAGAATCAAAAAGTGATTCTCATTTTTCAACTTCCAACAACCCGTCTCTTCGTTGTCTTAATCTTTCTATTCAATATTATATAACTATTTAGTTAAAAATGCAATTTAGCCTATTTAAGTAATCCGAGTTTATCAATAATATCCTTTAGGCTGCTTGCGATCGCAAGGACATTTCCATTACTTGGGTAATTCTAATTTGTCTATGATATCCTTTAGCCTCACGTCAGGGAGCGCAAAGACATTTCTTTATTTCGGTAAACCTAACTTGTCTATAATGTCTTTATACCTCTCGGGTGCTTTCCTCGTTAAAAAATGCAGTAATCTCCGCCTTTTGTTAATCATTGAAAGAAGACCTCTTCTGGAATGATTGTCGTGGGAATGGCCTTTTAAGTGATCTGCAACGTTACCAATTCTTTGGGAAAGAAGTGCAACCTGCACTTCCGGCGATCCGGTATCACCCTCGTGGGTTTTGAATTTGTCAATTACTTGTTTTTTTACAGTTGATTTTTTAGTCATTTTAATAGGATTTAGAGTATATAGAAATTATGATTCTCTGTCAAAAGATTTAGATCCCCGATAGATTTTAGGTGGCTTTAACCATGATTCTTTGGAAGCCTCTTTAGTTTCTACTTCTTCAAGGGGTGTAGCCTGCTCTTCGGTATACAAAGGGTTATACGGTTCATCACTAATCTGAGATTTTATGCTTGGCGTTCTGTCAAAACTTGTCACGGCCTGTCTGGAGCGTCTGGACTCGCTCGCCTCGATTCGGCGAAGCGGGCTGGCGAGGCTGGCGGTTCCCGCACCTAACTTTATTAAATGCTGGGCAGCTTCCAGCGTTGATAGTGCTGTGTTCTTCGGGGAAAACATATTAGTTGTTATTTTTATACCAGAATAAAGATTAAAGGAAATATCTTCATCAAAAGGCAGAGCAAGGCTGGTAATAATTTTGGTAGTTAACTCACTTATTGTAGCTGCTGCCGGGTCGCTTAGTTCAATTTGGGCAAATTTTTCAGATGGCTTGTCACGGTTTATGGACATAATCCAGCTTGTTGAACTATTAATTTGTTCATGAGTAATTTCATTTTTCATTTCACCTGCTGAATTAAAACCAATCGCGATGACTGTTTCGGGATAAGAAATAGATTTCTCTAGCGAGACACTATTTGGGGAAACGCCTTGTGAACCGGCAAGAGCATGGACTTTAATTTTTAATTCATCTCCGTCAAGATTGTAGGTTACTTTATCCACCGTATTAATGGCGTCATTAATGACTACGACTAAGTCTTCTTTCCCTTCCAGCTTGTTAATTTTATCCACTCCATATAGGTTATTTGCGTCATCAACTGTAGGTTCTTTGGCAGAAATTGCTGCAGTTTTACCGAATTTTTTTATTGAGAGATATAGAGCAAGTCCGGATGCAAGACCGTCGAAGCCGCTTTTTGGAGAAACTGCAACTAATACGCTCTGAACTGAAGAAAACTTATCAATAATCTGTTTCCTCTGATAATCATCCATCATTTTATTGAGTATTTATTTTATTCAAAGAAAATACCTTTAATCAGGGTACAATTTTAACCCAAAGATTCTATAACATCTCCTTCTTTGAAGTCAAGACTTCCCTGAAAGCCTACTCCGCATTCTTGACCGGCTTCTGCGAACTTTACTTCTTTTCTAAACTTTTTTAGCGAGGAGATTTGTGATTCTACTACTTCTCCGTTTTCTCTTCTTAATATTATTTTGTCACCGGCAGATATCCTGCCATTAGTGACTTTAGAGCCTGCTATTTTTGTACCTTCTACATTAAAGACTGCTACGATTTGGGCTTTCCCTTTAATTTTTATCTCGTGTTTTGTTTCTATGAAGCTTTTAGCTATCTCTTGCAAATCGTCTATTAACTTATAAATGACTTCATAATTTCTGATTATGACATGTTCTTGGTCTGCTTGTTTTGAAACAGAATTTGGCACTTTAGTATTAAAAGCTATAATTGGAGCTTTGGCTACTTTAGCGAAACTAATATCTGCTGGTTGAACTTCACCAACCCCAGATAAAATGACCATAACTTTGGAGGGTAAATTTTCTTTTATAGCTTCCAGTGACCCTAGTACATCGGCTTTTATAATAATTTTGAATTTATCTTTTGCTTCCAAAGTTTTAGCAATAATATCGGAGTGAGAGGCCGCTTGCTTATCAATAGCGTCTGTTGTCTTAATTATCTGATGGACTACGCTGCCAACATCCAAAGTTTTTTTAAATCCTAATATTTCAACGGGTTTTGAAGGCAGTGCTTCTTTTATGTTCTTTCCCGTATCGTCTTGCAGGGCTTTTACTTTAATAGTTTCGTTGTCTACCTGAATGTTCTGGCCAATCGTTAAGGTACCTTTTTTGACAATCACGCTGACGATTGCGCCCCGAAATTTATCCAGGAAAGATTCCACAACAACCGCTTCTAAGGGGTCTTTCGGGAAAGACTCTTGAGGGGAAATTTGCCAGATAAGTTGAATGACTTCGAGAAGCTCCGATATACCTTTGTTTTTTGGGGCAGCAATTTCCACAAACGGAACTTCTCCACCATAGCCTTCGGCAACAATTTCTGCTTTTTGTAAATCTTTTTTTACTTTTTCTATATTAATGTTGGGAAGATCTGTTTTGGTGATGGCTACTATCAGGGGAATATTAGCTTTTTTAATGTGTTTAATGGCCTCAACAGTTTGTGGCTTGACACTGTCACTAGCTGCTACAACAAGTATGGCGATGTCGGCAACTTTTGCACCGCGCGAGCGCATTTTCTCAAACGCTGCATGGCCTGGTGTGTCTATAAAAGTTATTAAATTTCCCTGAAAGTTAATTTGGTAGGCGCCAATATGCTGAGTGATGCCTCCGTGTTCTTTGGCGACTATATTAGTTTTGCGAATAGCATCTAGGAGAGTAGTTTTCCCGTGATCGACGTGCCCCAAAATGGTTACAACCGGCGGACGAATGTTTTGTTTCTGGTCTTTTTCCATAATTTATTAATTTTTTTTGAGGCGAGAAAACTTTCATTTAAGTAGTTTTGTCGCTACTTGCATCATTACTTTGTGATTCATTGTTTTCGTCTTTAGCTTGAGTTGAATTCTGTGTTTGAGTTTCACTTTTTTCGGTAGGTTCAGCATCTGACACCTGAACTTTTTCAGCAACTGTTTCTGCTTCTTTTTCTTCCTTTTTTTCTTCTTCTTCGGAGATTATTGGTTGGTTGTCATCAGCGGGAGGTTGGGACGCTGATTGATCTTTTTCTGTAGTCTCCTGTGGTTTTTTTGTAACCTTTTCTTCCTCAGTAACCCCAAGAGCCTTTTTAGCTTCGTCTTGGGCTGCTTTTTCTTTAGCTTTTACCTCTTTGGGAGTACCGCTTTTGCCGCGAATATCTATTTTATAACCGGTCAATTTTGCGGCAAGTCTAACGTTTTGGCCTTCTCTGCCGATTGCCAGTGAAAGCTGATCATCAGGAGCGGTAACTTCGGCAGTCTTCTTGTCTTCGTTGACTTTTACCTGAAGATCTTTAGCGGGAGACAGAGCAGATTTGATAAACTCAACCGGATCTTCCTGATAGGCAATTACATCAATTTTTTCGTCGCCTAGTTCGTTGATAACTGCCTGCACTCTAACACCTTTTTGACCGACGCAAGAGCCAACCGGGTCTACTCCCATTTGATCAGAAAAAACAGCAATTTTTGAACGTGAACCGGCCTCTCTGGCAATTGCTCTGACTTCTACTGTACCGGAGCTGACTTCCGGAACTTCCTGTTTAAAAAGCCCTGCAAGCAAACCATTGGCAGATCTGGAAACAATTATTTCTTCTCCTCTCATGCCTTCTTTAATACCAACTACATAAAACTTTAGCCTTTGATTAACAAAATATTTATCTTGAGCCTGTTCTTGCGGGGGCATTATTCCTTCGGCTTTGCCCAAGTTTACGGTAATAACCGGACCAGATATTCGCTGAATCAAACCTGATACGATCGTGTCGATTTTTGAGGAATATTCTGCTAAAATGGCGTTTTTTTCGGCCTCCCGGATTCTTTGCAGAATTACCTGCTTTGCAGTTTGCGCTGCAATTCGGCCAAAGCCAGGTGGCGTTATATTCTTTTTATTCTTGGACAGCCCGACCTCACCCGTTTCTTCGTTTAACTTTACGTCTATTCCTTCGGGCTCGCCGTAATCCTTACGATAGGCGGCAAGTATTGCCTGTTTTATTGAATCAATTACAACTGCAGGCTCAAGTCCACGTTCAGAACAAACCTGGTTGAGAGCTGACGCAAATTCAGTTCTTGCTTGAATAGCCATTTTTTTAGTTTATTAGAGATAAGAGAATAGAGTTAAGGGTTAAGTTTTAAGCGAAGGGATTTGCGGTAGGCAAATAATAGTTTCGCTACTTCTACTCTTAAATTCTCGAATCTCTGGTAAGTACACTTTGCGATTATTTTACTCTATTCTCTTAACTCTATCCCCTATAAACTTCTCCAGCTTAAAGGCTGGAGTTTTATTTATTTAAGTTTACATGAACTCTGCTGGAGAAGTATGTATTCTCCTGCTTTCATCTTCGACATAAATGTCGAAGTTTTCAGCAGAGTGAATATAAAGAAAAAGGTGGGCTGAGGACCACCTTTGTTCGACCTATTTACCACGCGAATTCTAGCAAAATAACTCTTTTGAGTCAACAAAAAAAATAAGTCTCTAACTTGTTAAATGTTTGATTGAAGCTTAGGTAAAAATAATTTTTAAGAAGTTGAACATTTTTGTAACTATGTGCATGAAAGAAGTGCCCTAAATACGACGGGAAAGATTGATGTGAGATTTTGCCCTTCTGCACTTTCATAAATATTCTCTTTTTAGTCTTCGTTTTTACCAGCCAATAATGCGGCAGAACAATAAAACCGCAAAAATCTATCCCCCATGAAAGCTTTCTCAAAATTATTTTGTTAGGATGAAGTTCTAACTTCAAATTATTAATTAAAAACGACTTCATTATATTAATATAATGAAATAACTTATCCAAATTATCATCAAGTATTACAAAATCATCTGCATAACGAAGGTAATGTTGAACTTTGAGTTTATGTTTAATGAACTGGTCGAGCTCGTTTAAATAGATATTGGCAAATATTTGGCTGGTTACGTTGCCAAGTGGAATACCTTTGTCAGGGTTCAACCCTCACAAGAGTTGAATCTTCGTTGATTGGAAGCTTTCGATAACTTGGTTTACAAGCCTTAAGATTGCCGGGTCTTTGACCTTTTTGGAGATTAATTTCTTTAAAATCTCATGGTCAACTGATGCAAAGAACTTTCTGATATCAAGCTTTAGTGCCCAACAGTCTTGGGTGTAGTTTTTGCTAACAATTCTGGCAAATTTCTCGAGCCTCAAAACTGCCTTATGAGTTCCTTTACCCAGCCTGCAAGAATATGAATCAAATATAAAAGTTTTGTCAAAAACATTATAAAGATACTTGTAAAGTAGGTGGTGGACGATTCTATCGTTAACTTCTGCTTTGTGAATATGCCTTCTTTTAGGGTCATTAACATAGAATTCTTGATACGGGCCATGTTTGTAGGTTTTGGATTTTAACTTTTGATGCAAGTTAAATAAATTATCCTCAAGGTTCCTCTCAAAAACCATCACATCATATTTTTTGCGTTTACCCTTTTTAAACTCCTCCCAAGCTTGAAAAAGGTTGTCAATTGAGATTAAGCTAGAGTAAGTCATAAATTTTTAACTTAAAAGCATGCCCCCCCCCCGAGGACTTTACGATTGAAATACCGATTTTTGCCAAACTCTACGATTTTTACAAGAATCTGAGTTGGCACCTTGTTCTTTTCCCAAAAGCCCAGCGATACACTCTTGGCTTAAAGCTTGAAGCAATAACTCTTGAAATATTTGAGCTTATGTTTTCTATACCCAATTCAAAGGATAAAATTACGACCCTTAACGAAATCAGCTCAAAGCTGGATCTTTTAAAGGTACTGCTGCGGCTTTCCAAAGATACAAAAGCTTTAAATAACAGCCACTATCTTGAAGCTCAAGCAATTTTGCAAGAAATAGGCAAGATGCTTGGCGGCTGGATTCGTGCCACCAAGCAAAACTCGCCACATTAGAATCTGTTTTTCTAGAAACTACCGCGGGGACGGCCCAAACGTTGTGATTGCCATTGTCACGATTCCAGTCGTCGACGTTCAGTTGATTGTCGGGGTGATTCCGTCCAACATGGGCAACGTTGGACTCCACCTTGTGAGTGCTTTTCCGTCAACCAATCCTCACTGTGGATCGATTAAGCTCTCTCCACTGTATTTTATTTTCTGAGTGTAACGAAGAAAACGAGTTTGCTAAAGCAAACTGCTCCGTCTCAGCAAAAGAAATGCACTCGTAGTGTCTAGTAATTTTCTCTTTAGCACACTCCTGTACCGCATGGCACGGGACTCCGGCTGTAGAAGATTCCAGAAGTAGACGAAGACTAAAACATCTTTAGGCTTTCACTGCCTACTGAATTTATATTAGCAAAAATTTTTTGGAAAAACCAAGACCCATCCTTCGCTTCGCTCAGGACCAAAATTTCCAAGATTCCAATTACCTATTTCCGCGGAAACACTACCGCGGGGACGGCCCAAACGAGGTGAAAGCCATCGTCACGACACCAGCCGCCGACGCCCAGCGGACCGTCGGGGTGACCCCGCCCAACATGGGCAACGCTGGACTCCACCGTTGTATCTAAAGCTCTTGCCCAAAAGTCGGTTAGGAGCTGGCTATCAGGAATTTTCTGAAATGCGAAATCCGCTTGCGCATATGCAGTCGCGGGGAGCATGATCGCTCTGGCACTAGGGATTAATTTCTCTATTTTATCTTTCGAGTATTCTTCGATCATCCTTAATTGTTCTTCCTGGGAACTATTGTTACTTTGAGGAACACGAACCTGCTTATAATTGATTGCGATTTCGAAATTTTGAGGAGGGGTATATGCCCTAAGACCAGCTGACGGATTAACATGGCCAAAATATTCTGCATTTTCTTCGACAAATTGTCCGAGTGACTTGGCCTCAACTGTTAGGAAAACGAATCCTTCTCTTACAAATATCTCCCGTTCTCCGTTCGTCGGACCTCTAAGGTTCCCTAAGAGATCGAAGGTTTCTTTAACAAGATTACGATGTACTTCAGCGGGTTTTTCTAGTTCAGCCGGAGGTTGCGATATTAAATTATAACCAACTGTTGCTTCGAGTAGGCCACTTAAAAACCGCCTGTCTTGGTGCCCTTCTGGTGTTGATTCTAGTATCTTTGTTAAAGCTTCTTGTGCGCGTTCGGCCGTCATATTTCGGCAGATTATATACTCCTATAGGTCTTTTGTCAAGCGCTCATGTGAACCTAGGAACAATATCAGCCGCCAGTTTCACTGGCCCTGATATATCAGAGGAGCGCCATTGCGACACTGTCGCAAGGCGACCTGCTGATATACCGAGGGCTTTAGTGCCCTCGGCAGTTTATAATATGCTAAACTTTTTGAGTGCAAACAAAAATTTATTCCTTGTCTTCATTTTGTTATTTCACCAAGTTAATTTGTGAAGATCAAAAAAAATAAACCCATCGCCAAAATATTATTATCCCTGGCCAGTTTGGTTTTAGTGTTTTTGATAATTAGTATTTGGGTTGTATTTAATAAACAAGCTGAGCTGAAAGCCAATAGGCTGTACACCCCAAAAGATGTTCCGGAGCTGGGCGATATTTTGAGCCAGGATCAAAACATGAGGTTAAAAGCAGCAAGAAAATTAGTAGAAAGAGTTGACGTTGAACAAGCGCTGGAAATTCTACAACATTCTCAGCTGCCGCATACCGGCGAAGGGCATTTAGTCGTTCACCAAATCGGCTTCTACGCTTATAAAAAATACGGCTTAGATTCAATCTTAAAATGCAAAGATTATTTTTTGTATGCTTGCTACCATGGAACAATCATTGAGGCTGCCAGTGACCAAGGGTTTGATGAAATTGTCAAAATGACTGACAGATGCAAAAGTTTGAGCAAACGATTTTTCCAGTGTGTACATGCAGCCGGACATTCTATTATGGCAATTTGGAATTATGAATTGGACAAGGCATTGCAAACTTGTGACGAGCTTTATGAAGTTGAAACAAAATTTCCGGAAGCACTATCCAGTTGCCATAACGGAGCGTTTATGGAAAATTTATTCGGCGTCCATGACTGGGGTACAAATGCTAAGGCTGAGCGGAAATGGTTGTCCGAAGACATTTATTTCCCCTGTAATGGTTTCAGCGAAAAATATCAAAAAGGATGTTGGCATAACCAAGCTGCAAGAATATACCAGCTCAACGGTGGAGATATATTAAAAACTTTACAATCATGCGAAAAAATTGGCAATCGTCAACATACAGAGTGGTGCGTAGATAATTTGGCAAGGCAAATTCACCCACTGACAAACGGCAATATATACGAGGTATTTAATTTATGCC
>CAYMGH010000023.1:0-12679 GCA_964389935.1 uncultured Gammaproteobacteria bacterium
TATTTGTTGTTGACGAGAATAATAGACCACTTAAACCAAAACCACGGAGTTTTGTCCATAGAAATAAAATATGGCACAGAACAGCTCACGTATATGTGGTCAACAGGAAAGGACAACTTCTTTGCCAGAAAAGATCTGATAAGAAAGACACAAACCCCGGAAAACGGGAGCCTTTTTTCGGCGGTCATCTAAATTCAGGAGAGGAATACTCAGTAGCAGCGGTTAAAGAGGTAAATGAGGAAATCGGTATAGACATAAAAGAATCTGACCTAATTCCCTATAAAATACACAGAAACGCACATCACCCAGAGTTTAGGATGATCTACAAGGTTTATTGGGATGGAGATATTGGTAGTTTAAGGTTAGAAGAAGATGAAGTTGAAAAAGTTGAATGGTTTGATATTGATATGGTTGGGAAAATTCTAACAAGCAAGAATCCAAAATGGACACTAAAAGAAAATGACGAGGAAGTTATAAACTGGATTAAGAAACTGTCATCAACAATACCCTCATGATTCTTGGTATCGATCTTGGGCAAAGGAGAACCGGTTTGGCAATTTCAGAAGGGGAACTTGCGACAGCCCATTCAACTATCACCCATAAAACATTAAGCGAAGCGGTTTCCAGAGTTGTTTCAATCTGTGATAAATTGTCCGTCGATAAAGTCGTCGTCGGTTTTGTGGAAGGTAAGAATAAAATTTATTTTGAAAAATTTGCCAGTCTCTTGAAACACCAATTAACAAATCTTGAAATAGTCTTGTGGGACGAAACTCTAACGACTAGACAAGCAACTGCTACTATGATTAAACTCAATGTGCCAAAAGAGAAAAGACGCCAAAAAGAACACGAATTTGCAGCCAGTTTAATCCTGCAAAGTTATTTAGATAGCCAATGATTAAAAAAATTTTCGCTCCGGTCCAGGCTTGGATACTGCTTCAGGGAAAGTGTGTTGGCTGTGGTAAAAGTCTGGCTCTTGCTAAAAAATTTGAGCGCCGCGACAATAGCCAGCAGGTTATATGCTCGTGTGGCCGGATTTTTATTTTTGATAAAAGAAACGGAAGGTACCGAAGGGCGCTTCACCAGGAAATAATTTAATGTTTAAAAACAAAAAAAGATTAATTATTTTTGCGGCTCTATTTGTTTTGTTAATAGTTACTCCGGTTGCTGCCAACCTCTATTATCAATTTTTACTAAAACCGGTTTCTGCAAATTCCCAGGAAGAAAAAATTTTTGTGATAACTCCCGGGATGGCGGTAGTCGATATAGCTCAAAATTTAAAAAAAGAAGATTTAATTAAAAACCCGATTGCTTTCAGATTTTTAGTCTCCCGAATGGGAATCGGCAAAAATATTCAGGCCGGTGATTTTCGCCTTTTGCCTTCAATGTCTTCCCGCGAAATTGCATCGGAGTTAACTCACGGCGCCATTGACATCTGGGTAACAATACCAGAAGGTTTAAGAAAAGAAGAACAGGCAGAACTTTTCGAAGAAAAGTTAAATTTTGCATCAAACGACGTTTATCAGTTTAACAAAGATGAATATATTAAGAATGCACAAGAAGGCTACATGTTTCCCGACACTTACTTAATCCCCAAAGACGCGTCAGCAGGGGATATTGTAGAACTTCTGCGTAATACATTTAACAGCAAAGTCGATTCATCGGTTTTTTCAAACGGCCGAAAAAATAATTTAACCGAAAATCAGTTGATTACTGTGGCATCAATTATAGAAAGGGAAGCAAGAAGAGAAGATGAAAAACCAATAATATCTGGAATTATTATGAATCGCTTAAGAAGTGGAATTGCCCTTCAAATTGACGCGACCGTCCAATACGCTAAAGGTTACGACGATGTTAATCAAACTTGGTGGTCTCAAATTACTACTGCCGATTACCAGTCCGTCAAGTCAACTTACAATACTTACCGAAATCCAAATCTGCCGCCTGCTCCAATTTCAAATCCTGGTCTCGAGTCTATAAATGCCGCAGCTAGTCCCCAAGAAACTGCATACTATTATTATCTGCACGATGCCGATGGAAACATCCACTACGCCAAAACAATAGACGAACACGACCAAAATATCCAGGATTATCTACTTTAAGCGAGCTTGTTGACAAAATCAAACCTAAGTGGTATAAATTGAAAAGTGCAACCCAAAAGATGGGGTACTTTTTGTACCTTTATCTTTTCGTTGTAGAGCGATTTCTTGGTGGATAATCCCAACAACTAGATTTAATTAGACGTCTTGCCCGTCTTTCGGGATTTCTTTTTTAACTCTTTGTTATTAACAGGCAGCATATGGTCTGTCTGTTACCCAAAAAACAATCAAAATCCTGTGGCTAACCGAACCTATTGGGGGCAAATAAAAAACACGAATCTTCCCGATCTTAATCTAGTCAAAATTCAAAGGGATTCGTTTGAGGAGTTTTTAGAAAACGGCATCCAAGAAGTTCTAGACGAAGTTTCTCCAATCGACGACTTTACCGGTAAAAATTATACACTTGCATTTGGTAAATACAGCATCGGAAAGGCCAAGCATTCTCCCGAAGAAGCTCTTAAAAAAGGTGTCACTTACGATGCTCCGCTGAAAGTAGAAGCCACCGTAATTAATAAACAAACCGGTGTTAAAAATTCCCAGGAAGTATTTCTATGTGATCTGCCGATCATGCTCGAGAAAGGGTCGTTTATCATCAATGGCATAGAAAGAGCAGTTGTCACTCAATTGGTTCGAGCCCCCGGCGCCTATTATTCTGCAGAAATAGATCCGACATCCGGCAAATTGCTCTACAATTGTGAGATTCGGCCACTTAGAGGTTCATGGTTGGAGTTTGCTGTCACCAAAAATGACATCATCACCGTCAAGATAGACAGACGCCGAAAATTTCCGGTCAGCACATTTCTTCGGGCAATTGGTTTTTCCCAAACAGAACAAATTATCGAACTCTTCAAACCTATTCTCGACGAAAATTCCAAAAAACTTCTTGTCAATACACTTGCAAAAGATACAACCGAAACTCAGGAAGAAGCTCTTCTGGAAATTTACCGCCGAATGCGCCCCGGTGATCACGTTATTTTAGACAATGCTAAATCTTTAATCGAGAGTATGTTTTTTAACCCGAGGAGATATTCGTTGGGCAAAGTCGGCAGGTACAAAATCCAGAAACGTCTGAAATCGTTGAAAGTGAAACTCTCAGAAACTGAAGAAGATAAAGTGAGCCAAATATTAACTACTGCCGATTTTGTCGCATCAATTGCCTATCTTTTTGAATTAATATCAGGTAGTGGCAGGCTCGATGATATTGACCATTTGGGCAATCGTCGCCTCAGAAGAGTAGGAGAGCTTGTTGCCCAAAACGCATTCAGAATAGGAATATTGCGAATTGAAAGAGTTATTAAAGAAAGAATGAGCCTGACTCCGATTGAAGAGGATATACCTTCACCGACAACACTAATCAACGCCCGTCCAATAATTTCTGCCATCAACGAATTCTTCCGCTCTTCACAGCTTTCTACAATTTTAGATCAGACAAACCCACTTTCCGAAGTAGACAATTTAAGAAGGCTTACAGTTATGGGTACAGGTGGCATAGCCAGAGAGCGCGCTGCCTTTTCAATTCGTGATATCAACCATTCTCAGTATTCAAGGATCTGCCCGATTCGCTCTCCGGAGGGTCCAAATATCGGGCTGGTTACGTATATGTCCCTATATTGCCGCGTTAATGATCACGGATTTTTAGAAGCACCCTATAAAAAAGTTGTTCAAGATAAAAACGGTAAGGCCAAAGTAACCGATGAAATTGTCTATTTAACCGCAGACGACGAGGAAGACTATGCTATTACCCATGCACAAGTCCCGGTTGACGACAGGGGATTTTTCGTTGAAGATCGCCTGCCGGTTCGTCACAAAGGCGAATTCACCACCACTCAAAGTAGTGCAGTCAATTTTATAGATGTAGTTCCCCGTCAGGTGGTTGGTACGTCTGCCTCCTTAATCCCGTTCTTGGCACATGATGAAACAAACCGAGCTTTGATGGGAACTCACATGCAATGCCAGGCAGTCCCCCTACTGTTACCGGAGTCTCCAATTGTCGGTACCGGCATGGAAGAAGTAGTTGGTACAAATATGGGCCGCGCGGTTGTTGCTCAGGAAGAAGGCACAGTTTCATATGTGGACAGCAAAAAAATCATCTTCAAAATTAAAGCCAACGGAAAATCTGCAGGCAGCACCACAACTATCCCAATACAAAAATTTATGAGATCACCTCAAAGTACTTGTTATAGTCAGAGGCCAAAAGTTCAAATGGGTCAAAAGTTCAAAAAAGGTGACGTCATAGTCGATGGTTCGGCAACAGATGACGGGGAACTTTCTCTTGGTAAAAACTTAAATATTGCCTACATGAGCTTCGACGGCTTAGGTTATGAAGACGCCATTGTCATTTCCGACAGACTGGTTAAAGAAGACGTACTGACGTCAATTCATATAGAAGAATATGAAACATCGGTAGTTGAAACAAAATTAGGGCCGGAAGAAACAACCAGAGATATTCCAAATGTTTCAGAAGAAGATTTAGCAAACCTCGATGAAAATGGAATTGTGGTGGTCGGCGCAGAAGTCGGGCCAAACGATATTTTAGTTGGTAAGATTGCCCCAAAAGGTGAAACAGAGCTAACCGCAGAAGAAAGGCTGCTGCGAACAATTTTCGGGGAAAAGGCCAGAGAAGTCAGGGACACGTCGCTGCGTGTTCCGCACGGAGAGAAAGGGACAGTCATTGATATCAAGATTTTAGCCCGGGAAAAAGGCGACGAATTGGAACATGGAGCTTTGCAAAAAATTGTAATTAGAGTTACGCAAATACGCAAAGTCGTCGTTGGTGATAAATTGGCCGGTCGACATGGCAACAAAGGTGTAATTTCCAAAATTGTTCCGGCTGCCGATATGCCCTACACGGAAGACGGAACACCAGTAGATGTAATTATCAGTCCTCTTTCTGTTCTGTCCAGAATGAATTTGGGGCAGCTTTTAGAAACCCATTTGGGATGGGCAGCTGAAAAACTCAATCATAAAGTTGCCCTGCCGGTTTTCGAACACGTTGATGAAGAGAGGCTTGTTGGCGAGTTGAAAAAGGCGGGTCTCCCAACCGATGGCAGAGCCACTCTTTTCGACGGTCGTACCGGTTTAAAGTTTGATAGACCGATTGTAATTGGCAAATCGTACATTTTGAAACTTATTCACATGGTTGAGGATAAAATCCATGCCAGATCCACCGGTCCATATTCGCTTATTACCCAACAACCGCTAGGCGGTAAAGCTCAGATGGGTGGTCAAAGGCTTGGCGAAATGGAAGTCTGGGCTCTTGAAGCTTATGGAGCAGCGTACACCCTCCAGGAAATGCTGACTATTAAATCAGACGATGTTGTCGGCAGAGCTAAAGCATTTGAAGCAATTATTAAAGATGAGCCAATTCCTCAGGCCCTGATCCCTGAATCATTCAAAGTATTAGTTAAAGAACTCAATAGTTTGAGTCTTAACGTCGCAACTCTGGGTGCAAAAACGGCCGAAGAGCAAAAGGTCGAACCAAAGGACGAGGTGATATCCCAAAAAGCTCACCAGCTTGCCGAGATTTCAGGAGAAGAAATAGTCCCACTTGAATCTGAAATTTCCAAAGGCAAATCCCCCATGAAAATAGAGGAGGCGGGTTCAATATGAACGAATTAATCGACTTTGATTCCCTAAAACTATCTCTTGCTTCTCCTGACGATATTAAAACTTGGTCATTCGGCGAAGTTACCAAGCCCGAGACAATTAACTACCGAACATTAAAACCAGAAAAAGATGGACTTTTTGACGAGCGAATTTTCGGACCAACAAAAGATTGGGAGTGCTACTGTGGAAAATACAAAAGAATCAGGTACCGGGGAATTATCTGTGATAAGTGTGGCGTTGAGGTTACCCAGTCCCGTGTCAGAAGAGAAAGAATGGGGCATATTTCGCTAGCTGCCCCTGTGGTTCACAGTTGGTTCTTTAAAGGCAGTCCTTCAAAGCTTGGCTTATTTCTAGATGTTTCACCCAGAAGCTTAGATGCCGTAGTTTACTTCGCATCATACTTAGTTATAGAAATCGATGGTGATAAGAAAAAAGATACGCTTAACGACTTGCAGACTGAGCTTGAGAAGAAACGCAAAGAGCAGCAAAATTTGCTCAAGCAAAAATTAGATGAAGAGGAAAAAACAACCAAAAAAGAAATCGCGCAAATTAAGTCTAAAGGTAAAGTAAAAGAGCAAACTGACATGAAGATCGAGGAATTGCAGCTTAGTATGCGACAAAGGCAAGCTCACCTCAGGGAAGAATCTTCTCAAGAAGTATCGCGCTTGGATGAAATATACAAGAACATTATGGATATGGTCAAAGCCGTAAAAGCGTTCGATCTATTAAGCGAAGAGGAATATTTAAAATTATATGACTACAGCGCAGAATCATTTTTGAAAGTCGGAATGGGTGCAGAAGCTGTTCTTAAAGCTCTTGAAAAATTCGATCTTTCGAAACTTGCTCTTACTTTAAGGGAAGAAATTGCCAGCTCAACCGGACAAAAACATCTTAAGGCAACTAAAAGACTTAGGGTTGTCGAGAGTATGAGAAAAGCCGAACTTTCACCCAACTGGATGATTCTTAAAACTTTGCCAGTCCTGCCACCGGATCTAAGACCTATGGTACAGCTTTCCGGTGGTAGATTCGCAACTTCAGATCTAAACGATCTCTACCGAAGAGTAATTAATAGAAACAATCGTCTTAAAAAGTTAATAGAACTTGGAGCTCCGGATATTATTCTCAGAAACGAAAAGCGAATGCTTCAGGAAGCAGTCGATGCTCTAATTGATTCACAAAAAGTCAAGACGACTCGCTCTTCCAAAGAGCTCAGGTCTCTTTCTGATATGCTTCGCGGCAAACAAGGCAGATTCAGACAAAATCTTTTAGGAAAAAGAGTTGATTATTCCGGCAGGTCCGTTATTGTAGTTGGGCCGGAACTTCATCTTAATCAAGCGGGTATTCCCAAAGAGATGGCGCTCGAAATGTTCAAACCCTTTGTTCTCAGGGAAGTGATTGCAAGAGGTTTCGCACCAAATGTCAAAAGTGCCAAGCATTATTTAGAGCGAAGAAGTAGTGAGGTTTGGGATATTTTAGATGAGATAACTAAGAACCACCCGATTCTTTTGAATCGTGCCCCCACCCTTCACAGATTAGGAATCCAGGCATTCTACCCAATTTTGATTGAAGGAAATGCTATCAGGATTCATCCCTGCATTTGTGCCGGGTTTAATGCAGATTTTGACGGCGACCAAATGGCAGTCCACGTTCCACTGTCCCAGAAGTCCAAAGAGGAAGCACATCGCCTGATGTTAGCCGCCAGAAATTTGGTAAGACCGGCCGACGGTTCCCCGATAACTCTGCCTAATAAGGAAATGGCTCTTGGTGCTTACTATTTAACCTCTATCGATGAGCAAATTCCCCAATACGAGGATGTTTTCACAGACGAAGAAGAAGTTCTTCAAGCACTAAATTCACAACAAATTTCACCCAGGCAAAAAATCAATGTTTTTATTAATAAACAAGTATTAGAGACCACTACCGGAAGGGTACTATTTAATAAGCAATTACCCGAGAGTATGCAGTTCATTAATGAAACAATTTCTGCCGGAAAGATTAAACAGCTGATCAACCGAGCGATTGACGAATTTTCAGAAGAAGAAGTGACCGATCTCATAGACAGGTTAAAAGGCTTGGGTTTCGAAGGCGCAACTCACTCCGGACTTTCTGTTTCGGTTTTCGATTGTATGATCGTGGGCAATAAAGAAAAGATTATTCAAAAAGCAGACAAAGAAGTAGAAGGCATAGAGAAAAATTTTAGTCTCGGCTTAATTACTAAAGATGAACAGAAGAGACTCTCTCAGGAAGTCTGGCTATCGGTTACCAATGAACTTGCCGATTTAACCTGGAAAAGCTTGAGAGAAGATAATTCCATAAAAATTATTTCTGATTCCGGTGGTTCGAGAGCAACTGCAGAACAAATAAAACAACTTTCAGCAATGCGGGGACTTGTTACTGACCCTTCGGGTCAAATAGTTCCACTGCCAATAAAATCAAATTTCAGAGAAGGCCTTTCAGTTTTTGAATATTTTACCAGCGCGCGAGGTGCCAGAAAGGGACTCGCAGACAGAGCAATTAAAACAGCAGAATCCGGCTATCTCACAAGAAGACTCGTTGATGTTGCCCATGACGCCATTATCAGACTTGAAGATTGTGGCACAAAAGAAAGCATCTTGATTGCAAAATCAGATAAACGTCAGATGCCGTTTGCGTCAAGACTGTTAGGAAGGGTTGTCGCCGAAGATGTTAAATCGCCTAAAGGTAAGAAAGTTATCGCTAAGGCAAATACCAACTTAAGCGAAGAACATGCTAAAGAAATCATTGAGACAGGGACAGAGGAGCTAAACATAAGGTCACCATTAACTTGTGAAGCAAGGTATGGCCTCTGTGCTATGTGTTACGGCCGGGACCTTGTCACCAGAGACATGGTTTCTATCGGAACTCCTGTTGGGGTCATTGCCGCTCAGTCTATTGGTGAACCAGGTACTCAGCTTACCATGAGAACATTCCATACCGGTGGTATTGTGGGTCTCGATATTACTCAAGGATTACCCAGAGTAGAAGAGCTTTTCGAAGCAAGAACCCCCAAATACATTGCTCAAATTTCCGAAATTTCGGGCAAAGTAAAAATTGAGGAAAAGGATGATGAGATTGTCGTCAAAGTTAAAAGCACCAGTCTTAAGCCACAGGTCGAAAAAGAATATTCTATTCCGCCTACCGCTGAGCTCTCAGTTGAAGATGGTCAGCTTATAGCAGCAGGAGCACCGCTTTCAACAGGCTATCTCGATGTCAAAGAAGTTCTTTCCATCTCTGGTTTAAGAGCCGCTCAAAAATATATATCAAACGGCTGTCAGGAAGTTTATGAAAGCCAGGGAGTAGCAATTAATGACAAACATTTCGAGGTCATTGTTAAGAAAATGAGTGAAAAGGTTAGAGTAGAATCTTCGGGTGACACAGTTCTATTGCCCGGCGAACTAATTGATAAAAATCGATTCCAGGAAGAAAATGCAAAAGTACTGGCAGAAGGTGGAGAACCCGCAACGGCCCAGGTAACTATTCTAGGTATAACCAGAGCAGCGCTTTATACTGAAAGCTTCCTCTCTGCCGCTTCATTTCAAGAAACAACCAGAATTCTTACAGAGGCTGCCCTCGAAGGCAAAACAGATAAGCTTTTGGGCCTCAAAGAAAACGTCATAATTGGCAGACTCATCCCAACAAGCCCTAAAAGGGCAGCTATAAAATGAATATTCCCAGAAAATTTAGTCAAGCTATGCTATAATCTTTTGACTAATTTTGCATTTCAAACTTGCAATTTTATATTTAATTTTTAATTTTTAATCTATAATCACCATATGCCAACTGTTAATCAATTAGTAAGATATGGCAGAAAATCAAAAGAAAAAACGGTTCGCGCCACGGCTCTTCGCCGTGCTTTCAATTCGAATACTAATCGATACGTTTCTTACCCTTCACCCCAAAAAAGAGGCGTTTGTGTGATAGTAAAGACAATGACTCCTAAAAAGCCCAATTCGGCTCTGAGAAAAGTAGCCCGTGTCAGACTTTCAAATAAACAAGAAGTTACAGCTTACATTCCAGGCATGGGTCATGAACTTGCCGAACATTCAATAGTCATGATTCGTGGTGGCAGAGTTCAGGATCTACCCGGAGTAAAATACCATATAGTTCGGGGGAAATATGACACGACCGGCGTAGCTAATAGAAAGCAGGGAAGATCGCTCTATGGAACCAAAAAATCCGGAGCTGTTACAACTGCTCAAGCTGCAGCTTCTGCAGGAGCATCTATCGCAACTCAAGAACAAGCAAAACCAGCGCCTGAAACAAATTAATCATGAGTAATGAAAACTGACATGAATAGATCACCAAATTTAGAAATATCAAAATCAATTTTGCAACTAATTTACTTAGTGCAAAATTATCAGATGAAAGGAAGGGGAATACTAAGGGGAAACCTTGGTTGCCCCTTAGAGTAGTTTTATGCCTAGAACCGGAAAAATTGAAAAAAGAAAGACCACCCCAGACCCTCTTTATAAAAATCCTCTGGTTGCCAAACTTATTAATAAGGTCATGAAAGAAGGTAAAAAATCTGTAGCTCAGACTATAGTCTATGAATCCTTTAACAATATTAAATCTGGTGGAAAAGATCCTCTAGAAACTTTTGAAAAAGCCTTAGAAAACATTTCACCGAAAATGGAAGTAAGGCCAAGACGTGTGGGTGGTGCTTCATATATGGTTCCAATGGAAGTTAGAGGTCACCGTCGCCAATCGCTTGCTCTCAATTGGCTTATCGCAGCAGCCCGAAATCGACAATTGCCGGAGATGAAAGATCGTATGAAAAACAAACCAGCTATGATTGCTAAGTTAACTCAGGAAATAATTGATGCGTCTCAGGGCGCAGGCGGGGCAGTTACCAAAAAAGCAGAAATGCACCGCATGGCAGAGGCAAATAAAGCTTTTGCTCACTTTCGTTGGTAACGAAAGTGATTTTAGCAAAAGCTTTGCTAATTACTACATTAACTATTGAAATCTTATGTTTCAATAGTATTCCGTAATTAATAAAAGCATTCGCCCATTTTAGATGGTAGAGATTCTCGAACCAATAGCCCCCATTGACCCAATCAATGAAGGTGAAAGAAGGTGTTGGCATAATAAAGTTTTTGCGACAGAAAGACCAGATAGAGAAGGAACAACAGGGGCAATTGTTTGGTTTGGCGAACAAAAAATTCGCCAACAAGTACAAAAAGCACCCTCTTGGCTTTTTTATCATAGCCTGAGTATTGAACATGGATTGTTATTAGGTTCGAAAATATCAATCGCCAGAAAAGATGGTAAAAAACCCTCCCACAGATTATCTATTAAAAATCTTAACGGTACAGAATTAAATGAGGAAAGTCGTTGTGGAGATTATTGGGTTGGAATTGCCCAATTTCCTCTACCGAAGAATTGGGATAGCCCCTTAAGTTATTGGGAGGGATGGACGCATTTGCTGCACACTAATGATCAAAATGAAGCTGAAACAGCATTTGAATTTATTGCTAGCAGTGTCAAAGTCAATGGTTACCCCATGGATCCCAAACAATTGACTAGAGAAATCGTGACACATTTAAAAATTGATCTGAAACAAATGAGGCGAAGTGAGCGCATTTTTAAATTTCCGTGGCTTGACCCAAAACTTAATTATAATCCACTCACTCAAGCTACATTAGGCCCAACAGCCAACAGGGACGGTCCTTGAAAAAGTTGTTATACCAACCTAAATCAAGCAATTTTATTTAGTTTTAGTCCTCATATATTTCTTTTGTGCATATGTAGAAAATTTAACGTTCCCCATCACAGCCTCTTCCTTCTCAAATAATTTTTCAATAGCACTCAAATCCTCTGAAATTCCGTTAATGATAAATTTCTCATATTCCTTCCTTGAGTTTTCAGTTTCCCCAATCAATCTAATGATATCTTTATCAAGAAAATGGAGTTGTTCTTTACCAAGAGCTTCTCTGATACTGCTGTATTTGTAATCTAATGGATTTTTGGCTAAATTAGCTTTAACCGGATTTAGGTAGATATACTGGGAAAGTTTTAAGAAATATGAATCATTTTCAATAAGGATACTTTTAAATCTGTTTTGAAACACAGGTCCGAAGTGTTCATGGTTTCGATTGAAATACATTGAATAACTTGTTCCTAAGGACGCCATTATCTTTGAGATTGGAACTTTGCGCGTCTGAATCGAAATATGGAAATGGTTTGGCATTAGACAAAAAGCATAAAGAGAATGGTCATACTTGTTTTTTAAGTCATTAAGTTTTCTTAAAAAGAATTGATAATCAGGTTCTGAAATAAAAATAGGTTGTTTGTTGATGCCCCTATTAAAGACGTGATAGAAAGCATCAGTGAATACGAACCGTGCGCCTCTAGGCATAGAATGTATGTTATTTTAGCCTATTGCATGAGGCTTTTCAAGGACCGTCCCTTCATACTTCACATCATACTTCATAGTTTTGGTTTTGTATGTTCACTATTATTTAGCCCTATGGTATAATCCTCGTTTATTACGAACTTGTGAGTAAAAGGGATTATGCGTGAGCATGAAACCTATCGTAGTTGAAAAACCTTAACAATTTCTGTTCTAATGGAATTTAGGTAAAAAAACTTGTCCTGGCAAGGGACGGCGAAGAATGACAATAACGCGTACACAAAAATTAAAACAGCTAAAAGTAAAACTTCACGATCTTGAAGAAGTTAAGCTAAAGGACGCTCTCACTAAATATGGTGAAGCTTATCAGGATTCAGGTGGAGCCTGGCAGGAAAATGCTGCATGGGAACTGGCAGATGAAGAAATTTCTGTTCTTCGTGCTATGATTCAGGAAGTCAAAAAAGAAATTAAGGAACTGGAAAATCCATCCTCAATGTCCACAACTGCCAAAGATATAAAATCCAAATAAAAATTTTAAAATGAAGAGAAGAGACGTCGTATTCATTGATGGCATCGAAATTTCTGTCCCAGGTAAAATGGAAGAGCT
>CAYMGH010000024.1:0-11682 GCA_964389935.1 uncultured Gammaproteobacteria bacterium
TAAAACAAGCTGAGACCTTTTATATAGAAGCGCTAGGCTGTAAAAAGCTGAGAGACCAAGGCTCTGATATGACTGTTCTTTCTACAGAGAATTGCGATATATACCAAAAGGAAAAAAGAGCGGGAACAAAACCTCTCGTAACAAGTGAAGTTGTCCGTGATTACAAACGCCATTGGACACCAGTTCATCTGGACTTTCTTACCGAGAATGTTGATGAGGCTGTTAAAAAAATACTCCAATTTGGCGGGCTACATGAAGGCGGAAAAACTGGCGATGGGGGGTCTATTGCTTATTGTGCAGACCCATCTCAGGTTTCCGTCCAGGTTAATTATTATTTTGAATTCGGTGAGCGAACGGACACTTTTGGATATTTTGGAAAAACATGTCCATTATCATGAGGGGCCGGTGCATACTTTATTTGACAAGTGGGCGAATTTTCTTCAGGAGAGAATTAACCTCGAGTAAGCAAAGCTTGCGATCCTCGTCCATCGATATATTCAAGACTGCGGGTCTAAAATTTCGAATTTCCAAGATTTAATAAGGCTGCTATGTCAGCAGGTCGCCCCGCACTGCGGGGCGCTCCTCTGATATAATTTCTCACAGGTTCGAAATTATAATTTTGAGCGCCACGTCAAACGTGGCTGGCACGTTAATTTGTCCTCGTAGTTCAATTGGATAGAACGTCAGATTGCGGATCTGAAGGTTGAGAGTTCGAGTCTCTCCGAGGACACAAATTTTAGGTGCCGGATCTGAAGGTCGCAGGTTCGAGCCCTGCCGGGCGTACTTTTTTTGTTGATCGAACTTTAGTCTTGACGTAAGTGTACATTTAAATGTACACTTAAAATAACATATGCAGATTATAACAACTACACAACTTAGAACAAAATCCAAAGATCTTATAAAAGTATTGCAGGAAGGTCGTTCTGTAGATTTAATTCATAGGTCAAAGATAGTTGGCGAAATTAGACCTAAAATTTACGATCCAAAACCCTTCGATGCGCATAAATTTGCAAAAATCGTCAAGAAACTGAACTTTTCAAGCCTTACACCACAACAAATGGAAGCAAAATACAGAGCAGCAATGATAAAAAAACATGGTAAGGGTCTTTCTTGATACGAATTTCTATATTGATGTAACACAAAGAGCAAAAGGGAAATGGGGATTTTTAGAAGGAAGTCTACTTTTTATTTCCCCTCTTTCCACTCATATTTTATTCTACCTGCGCAAATTAAAAGTTCCTACCCAACCAGTAAATGAATTCCAAGAGCAGTTTGGTATAGTACCCTTCACAAAGGATATTCTTGATAAAGCGCTGGAAGGCCCTACCAATAATTTGGAGGATAATATCCAGTTGCATAGCGCAGCCGAAGCAGAATGCGATGTATTTTTGACGAGTGACAAAAAACTACTAAACCTGACATTTTTCGGCAAAACTAAAATTATTCAAGAACTTATAAATTAAGAAGATTTGACCCAGTTCGGTTCGGAGTTCGGCAACTAAAGCGTACTTTCGGAGGCGTCGCATATACAGTGCCATGCGGTCCTCATCCTTCGATAAGCAGAGCTTTTCTTCGAATAAACTCAGGACTGCGGACTTAATGTGTACTAGTGCAAATAGATTAAATTATATGGAGGCGTGCCGGAGTGGTTGAACGGGCTCGTTTCGAAAACGAGTATCCCGCCTGGCGGGATCAGAGGTTCGAATCCTCTCGCCTCCGCCACGTAATAAATTGCTACAGCAATTTAAACGTTGAAATTTTACTTTGATCTAGAATGATAAAGAGGTTGAGTGTGCCGGAGAGGATGAGAAGTTTACCATTCACCTCCGCACATACTGCGTGGTCTTGACACTCACTCACTTTTTAGATATGCTTAGCTAACTTAGCTAACAAGGATAAGATACGTATGCAAATAATAAATATTCATCAGGCAAAAACTCAACTTTCCAAATTAATAGAAAAAACGCAAAATGGCGAAGATGTCGTAATCGCTAAAGCCGGCAAACCTGTCGCCAAGCTTGTAGCTTATAAGGAGCCGCTTAAATCTCGCAAGTTAGGTTTATTAAAAGGAAAAATCCACGTTCCAGACAATTTTGATGATGAAGATGAAGAAATAAATAAGCTTTTTTATGGTGAATAAGCAAAGCTTTTCTTCGAATAAGCAAAGCTTTTCTTCGAATAAGCAAAGCTTGCGGTCCTCCCCCGCAAAGCGGGGTGCGGGCCTAAGGCTTTTCTACGGTGAGTAATTCTCAAGGTTATCTTCTGGATACTCATATTTTCCTTTGGTCACTTGACGAAATCAAAAGATTAACGAAGGAAGTTGTTAATATACTGAAGGATCCAAGAAATCATATATTTGTAAGTGTAGCAACTGCATGGGAGATTAGTATTAAAAATAAGAAAGGCAAGCTTCCTCTTAAAACCACACTTGAGGAGTGTTTCAGAAAATCTAACTTTGAGATACTAGATATTCAACTGGCGCATGTATTAAATTTAGAAAAGCTGCCAATTCTGCACAGAGACCCGTTTGACAGATTGCTAGTTGCTCAAGCCATTGTTGAGAAACTTATGATAATTACTGAAGATGAAAAGATTAAAAAATATGACGTGAGTGTCCTGGCCTAATATATTATGAATGAAGTAGGAGATTCTGAGTTAAGAAGAGTGTCGCTTGATGGGGGTTACGAAGTACTTGAAAGCCTGAATAAATTCAGACTAAAGAGGCTTGGTTCATTAAAAAAGCAATATCCAGATGCAAGTGCTTTGGTCTTCGGGGTTGCTAGCGAAGCGTCAGAAACTGCCAATTTACTTTCTCTAGCTTTTCAGGAAGTGGGCGTAAGTTTAGGTGCCGGCACCTTAGCAATTGGTAACGTGTTGGAATATGAAGTGAGTGGTGGAAAGAATGGGGCTTGTAGGATTTTCAGATTGAATGATGGTCAAAGAGATGGCAAACCTATTGAACCAAAATCCCCAGAGGAATTAGTAGAAGCATTGAAACAGTTTTTCGGAGAGAAAAATGAGCGTTAGAAGAGTTTGATATGAAATTCTTATGAATAGAATTTTCAGCGCAGGAGGAATTGTTCTTCGAAAAGACAATGATGATATCAAAATTTTGGTTACTCAGCACTCAAAACATAGAGGCTGGGAGTTTCCTAAAGGGCATTTGGAAATTGCGGAAACGAGTGAGCAGGCGGCATTGCGAGAGGTTGCGGAAGAGACAGGAATGAAAGCAGAGGTTTTAGAAAAAGCCGGACAAACGCAGTATTTTTACTTCGATGAAGGCACAAAATGCTTCAAAACTGTAAATTATTTTTTCATGAAGTTTATCAGTCAAGGTGAAGCAACGACAGCCTTTGAGGTATCGGGTAAAAAGTGGCTGCCGGTTGATAAAGTTGAAGCGCAATTGACATTTAAATCGACTAAGGAGATGTGGCGCGAAGCGCGGAAGCGCATCGAACAATTAACTGTTGACAATTAACCATCAGATGATTTTTCCTGGTTACCTATAATTCAAAGCAGAATTGCGCTAGCAATAAAGCCATAAATTAAAATACTTAAGGCATCCTGAATTACCGTGGCTATCGGTCCGCCACTGACTGCGGGGTCTGTTTTTTCCAGTTGCAGCAGTTCGGTAACAATTAAAGCAACCAGCGGCGCCAAAACAATTGTGCCAAACATTCCCAGAGAAACTGCCAGCGTTAATTTTGTGGAGTGAAACCATAGTAAAGTAATAACTGCAACAATCAAAGCGGATGCTAAGGCTAAAAAGAATCCTAAAAGTGTTTCTTTAACCAAGTATTTTTGAAAATTTGCTTTTCCTGTTCTTAGGTCTCTAGTGTAAATGGTTTGGGTTTGGGCACCAACAGCAGCGGCCATGTAGACGATGAAAGGAATAAAGAAAGCGACCTCAATATTGGTGGACAGTACTTCTTCAAACCTTGATGTTAAAAAGGAAAGAAGTAAGCCGAGAACGAGCCCAATTAAAAGAGCAGGGACTCTCATTCTCAGAAGACGATTTACGGAGTCTGTATCATCGTCTGCGTAAAGGATTTTTTTTATTTTCATCGTGTTGCTAAATTTTTTTTAACTCTTGCGATATAATTATAGTCCATCAGGAGGCGTGCCGGAGCGGTCGAACGGGCGGCACTGGAAATGCCGTATGCCCGCAAGGGTATCAGAGGTTCGAATCCTCTCGCCTCCGCAAAATACACCATGTTGGAACTCTTGTAACATCCCATTTGATATAATTTGCAGTTATGCCAGAGCGTGAGACAACGGATGAACAGTTTCCAAGAGTTACCAAAGAACTCGTGTATGCATTATTGCCAAGAGTTTTGGATGGAAAGGAAGCAAACAGAATTTATCAGACTGCTAGGGTAAAAGATTCTAAAGACTACTTACTCTTCAAATTTGTGTGTAAGCTAGGAGACTCAGGAACGGAGGATTATAATCAGTTTATGAAAGGTGCCTTATTAGTTAGAGAGTCTTTAGATGGTCTAACTCTTCCTGAAGTAAGTATCGATACAATAAATACTTATTGGGCTGAGCTCCTTGCATTTAGGGAAAGGTCTAAACAAATATCATCACCGTTTGAGGGTGGTTTTGAATTTAATATGCCCAATGTATTTGACTATCACGATGAAAATCCTGAGTTAATGTTAGCAATTACTTACTTGGGTTATGACGGAAGAATGGGAGGTCTAAATTATTACGAACTCAAGAGGCGGCAATTTAATAGCGACCGAATGGTGGCTGGTTGAAGTTGGTTGGCAATAGAAATTTTTTCTAGTTGTTCCTTGAAATAAGTTCCAACATAGTCAACCAGGCACCGCTCGTCGAAACAAAACTTTGCTTGTCGCAAAATTTCTGAATTTTGCTTATCGTAAGTTTGTTTCTCCTCTTCAAAATCGCTTAGCGATTTTGATTAAAAGATTTAAAAGTCAAAGATGGATCAGAAGGATGAAGTAAAGAGTAAGGTAGATCTGGTAGAAGTCGTTTCTTCTTATTTTCCTTTAAAAAAAGCAGGGCGGAATTTTGCCGGGCTTTGCCCGTTTCACACTGAAAAGACCCCTTCTTTTATGGTTTCTGCAGAAAGACAAGTCTTTAAGTGTTTTGGTTGTTTCCCAAAGGGTGCGTTAATAAAAACTCCAGCTGGTCTCCATCCAATCGAATCAATTAAGGTAGGCGACTATGTTATTTCGGGTAAGGGTAGATCTAGACGGGTTTTGAGAACTCATAAAAGATATTTTCAAGGACGGTTGATAGAGGTTATTCCTCGGAAACTTGCTTATCCCACATCTTTAACGGAGGATCATCAAGTTTTTACATTGAGGACCGCCCCTTATCTTCGTAAATACAAAAACCTGTCAAGGCGATTAAGGTCCTATGATGGTTTATCTTCGGAGAAACTTCGTTATAAATTAAATAAATACTTTTCCATTAATAAGGTTTATGCAGGTGAACTTAGTTTAGATAATTATCTTTTGTACCCTATTAAGCAAGAAATTAAGAGGATTGAATCTATTGATCTTTTGGGATACCTTACATTGAACCCAAAACGAGGAAAATCTCCTAGGTTATTCCCAATAAAGGTTTTGCTCAATAAAGATTTTTTAAAACTATTAGGATATTATCTGGCTGAAGGAAGTAGTCATCGTGCCTATATTCGATTTAGTTTGGGAGGTCACGAAATTAAGTTGGCTGAAGAAGTTACACGTTTGATTAAATCAGTTTTCAATTTAGACTCGAGTATTCATTTTAGAAAAGCTAAAAAAACTGGAATTGAGGTAACTTGTTGTAATTCTTTTTTGGCAAATATTTTCGAAAACATGTGCGGCAAAGGAGCTGCTAATAAACATATTGATTACTTGCTAGAAATGGTTGATCCTAAAGCGCAAAAAGTTATTGTAGAGGCAATACTTCGAGGTGATGGAACAACTCGTTTTGTCAAAAAATCTCCTAATGTGTCTTATTCCATAACTACTATTTCTGAAGTATTGGCTGAACAGATTGTAGATATTCTACTTAGAAATGAAATTTTTCCCGGTGTTGGTGTAACAAAGGAAAGGATTGATAAGAAAGGTGTAAATCATAAGAAGGTTTATAGGATCACTTGGTATGAGAAAAAAGAAGAAAATTATTCTATGGTTTATAAAGACAGGGATGGTACTAGATATTGGATTTTGCCTATTAGGAAAATAGAAGAACGGCCATTTAAGGGTGTTGTTTATAATTTTTCTGTAAGTGAAGATCATTCTTATGTAGCAAACAACTTTGCTGTTGGAAATTGCGGTGAAGGTGGCGACGTTTTTACTTTTCTGGAAAAAGTTGAAGGCTGGGATTTTCGGGAAGCTTTAGAAGAACTTGCAAATAAAGTTGGTGTAAAGCTTGAAAAATTTGCTCCAAGCGGAAAATCGCAGCAAAAGGAAAGACTCGTTGAAATTAACAATTTAGTTTCCAGGTTTTATTCATACATTCTGGAAAAGCATGCGCTTGGAGAAAATGCCAGACGGTATCTTAAGAAGCGGGGAATTTTGGAAAAAACCTGGAAAAAATTCGGTGTCGGTTTTGCGCCGGTCGGTTGGGAAAACACTTTTAAATTTTTAATGAAGCACAAGTTTAGTGCTGCGGATATTGCCAGTGCCGGCTTGATCGTTGCTAAGCAAAGGAGAGCCGGGCAGCAATATTTTGACCGTTTTCGAAACCGCTTAATGTTTCCTCTTTGCGACAGTCGCGGAACGATTTTAGGTTTTGCGGGGAGGCTGATCGAGGAAGGGAGCAGGGGTCAGGCCTTCGGCTCTGAGGCTCAGGCTCGAAGAGGTTTAGGGTCAAGCGGAGAAGCAAAATATATTAACTCGCCGGAAACGCCGATTTTTAACAAGGGAAGTTTGCTTTTTGGACTGGATCTTGCTCGCAAGTCTATTCGCGGGCAGAATGAAGCAGTTTTAGTTGAAGGTGAATTCGATGTCATGAGTGCTTCGCAAATCGGGGTGGAAAATGTGGTGGCTTCAAAAGGAACGGCGCTGACCGAGAAGCAGGTAGTGGCTTTATCACGGCTTTGCGAGAATGTGGTTCTTTCTTTTGACGAAGATGTTGCGGGAGACGCGGCAGCCAGGCGCGGAATTGAGCTTTTAGATGTTGCCGGGATGCAGGTAAAAGTAGTCAGGCTAGGTAAACACAAAGATCCGGACGAATTTTCTCAGAAAGATGCCAGCGGATTTAAAGGCGCAGTATTGCGTGCACAAAACATCTATGATTATTTTATTGAGTCGGCTCAGAATCGTTTTGATGCTAAAAGCTCCGAGGGTAAGAAGAAAATAGGCCGCGAGATACTGCCAATAATTGCCAGCATTTCCGACGATTTAGTAAGAGCTCATTATATAGACAAATTGGCTCGGGTTTTGGAGCTGGACGTTAATTTAATTGCCGGAGCAGTTGAAAAGAAAATGGTTAGCACTTTTGCACCGAATGAAATTATAAATAGTCAAAAGAGTGCAAAGTCGCTGGATATAGAAAAATATTTTTTAGCTCTATTTTTTTTCCAAGATGAGATACACAAACAAGCTCTCAACTTTGCGGCGCCAAAGGATTTCGAAAGCACTGAAGCTGAAGATTTCTGGAAGTGGCTCCGTGATATAATTGTTACCTTAAATTCGCCCACAGTTAAAAAGGTTATCAAAAGAGTACCGGCAAGATTCAAGGACTTCGTCGATGATTTGTATTTGGTTAATATAAGCCCGGTTTTTGCCGATCGCGAAATTTGGGCGGGCGAACTTGCTAAAATAGCAAATAGAATTAAAAAAGCTTCCATTAAGAGAAAGCTAGTTGAGATTTCTGAAGAAATCAAAAGTGCAGAGAAGAAGAAAGAGTTTAAAAGAATTGAATCTTTAACTAAGAAATTTGATGAAATGAGTAAAACATTGAAGGAGAAATCATTGTAATGCCCAGAAAAAAAACTACTGCAAAAGCTGAAACAACTAAGGTTAAAAAGGCGCCGAAAACTTTAAAGTCCAGGCTAGAAGAGCTTGAAGAGAGCAGTGAGGAAAAAGATATTGATGTTAAGATTGAAACCCGCAAGCTGATCAAGCGAGGCCGCGAACAAGGATTTATCGCCCAGGAAGAAGTCTTGGCAATTTTCCCCAAACCCGAAGAGCATATTGAAGAAGTAGATGATCTCTACAATAAATTTTTAGATGAGGGAATCGACGTTTTTGACACGACCGAGTTTGACGTGGATGAATCGAGATCGGCAACAGACCTGGAAAAAGAGCTGGAAAGTTTGGCAACAATGGAAGAGGGTTATCTTTCCGACCCTGTGCGAATGTATTTGCGGGAAATTGGCAGAGTTTCGCTTTTGAAATATGAGGAAGAAGTGTCGCTTGCCAAGCGCGTAGAAAAGCATGATAAGAAAGCACGCGAAAAACTAATTAATGCCAATTTAAGACTCGTTGTTTCGATTGCCAAAAAATATGTAAACCGGGGACTAACACTTCTGGACTTGATTGAAGAGGGGAATATAGGTTTGATGCGGGCAGTGGTTAAATACGACTGGCGTCGTGGCTACAAATTTTCTACCTATGCTACATGGTGGATAAGGCAGGCAATTACGCGCGCAATTGCGGACCAGGCGAGAACGATTCGTATTCCCGTACACATGGTGGAAACCATTAACAAATTCAACAGGCTTTCCAGAAAGTTAATGCAGGAGCTGGGACGTGAGCCAACACCCGAAGAAGTGGCCATGGAGATGGAAGTGCCGGTTGAAAAAGTGAGAGAAATAGTTAAAGTTTCCCAGGAGCCGGCTTCACTGGAGGCGCCGGTTGGTGAGGAAGAGGACAGCAGGCTTGGAGATTTTATTCAGGATGCATCAGCGTCGCCAACCGATCAGGCAACACATGCGCTGCTAAAAGATCATATTCATGAGATGCTGGAAACTCTTTCCCCTCGCGAAGCTAAAGTCTTGGAGTACCGTTTTGGTTTGGAAGACGGTAAACAAAGAACTCTTGAGGAGGTCGGTAAAGAATTTGGAGTAACCAGGGAGAGAATTAGGCAAATTGAAGCTAAAGCTATTCGCAAGTTAAGGCATCCAACACGCGCGAAAAAGCTCCGGGACTACCTCTAGACTGCCAAAATTATGAAGCTGATTAAATTTCTATGGAAAAAGTGGCTGCCGGTTTCTCAAATTATCGGCAACTTCGTGGGGCAGCTGATAATGACTATTTTCTATTTAGTTATTTTTTTACCTTTGGGATTAATAATGCGTTTAGTTAGTGATCCCCTTCGACTTCGCTCAGGATCTCCGACCCTTCGACTTCGCTCAGGGCAAGCTTTGATGCGACGAACTAATTTCGAAAATTGGGAGCATCCGAAGCAAAATCTTGAGGAGGCTAAAAAACAATATTAAATTTAATTTTTAATTTTCAATTTATATTCGCTGTGCTCATGTAAACTTGCGAATACATACCTGATTTCATTTCAATGGAATCAAGTTTATAATTTTTAATCAATTTTTAAAATTTAAATATTAAGTTTTTAATGAAAATTTCAAATTTAAAATTTCAAATTTAAGGATGTATATCCTTGGCATTTCTTGTTTTTATCACGAATCGGCAGCTTGTCTTTTAAAAGACGGGAAGATTTTGGCGGCCAGCGCTGAGGAGAGATTTAGCAGGAAGAAGCATGATAGTGAGTTCCCTAAGTTGGCGGTTAAGTTTTGCCTCGCAAAAGCCGGAATTAGTGCTGGCGATTTAGATTACGTTGTTTTTTACGAAAAGCCTTTTTGGAAATTCCAGCGAATTTTGATGTCGACTTTGGCAACATACCCTGAAGCGATCAGGCTTTTCCCAAAATCAATGGTTGTTTGGCTTGAGGACAAGCTTTGGGTGCGCTCAATAATTTCTGAGGAGCTTGGGATTGACAGGACAAAAATTTTATTCGTCCCACATCATGTTTCGCATGCAGCTTCGGCATTTTATCCATCTGGATTTGAAAAAGCTGCGGTCATGACTATGGACGGGGTAGGTGAATGGACAACAATGACATATGGAGTTGGCCATGACAAAAATTTAGATATTCAAGCAGAAATTAAATTTCCGCACAGTCTTGGCCTTCTTTACTCTGTTTTTACAGCATTTTTAGGTTTTGAAGTTAACGACGGTGAGTATAAGGTTATGGGTATGGCGCCTTATGGAAAGCCAAAGTATTTAGATCGCGTTAAGAAGCTTGTCAAAAGATATCCTGACGGTTCTTTTGCGCTGAAGATGGAATATTTTAAATTTCACAAGTCGGTGGAAACAGCTTATTCACAAAAATTTGTTAAGTTATTTGGAAAGCCAAGACCGAGGGATTTGTATTTCTTTACAAAATCAAGCGGTTACCCAAGTTATTTTGGCAAGAAGCCGGAAAATTACAGTGAGCTTTGCAGTTTGAACCAAAAATATGCGGACATCGCTGCTTCTATTCAGGCATTAACTGAAGAAATTATTTTAGATGTTGCAAAGACAGTCTACAAAAAAACGGGACAAGAGAATTTATGCATTGCCGGGGGAGTCGGTTTAAATAGCGTGGCCAACGGGATTTTACTTCGCAAAGGGCCGTTTAAGCGTATTTTCGTTCAGCCGGCAGCCGGTGACGATGGAGGGAGCTTGGGGGCAGCCTTTTATGTGTACCATCAGCTTCTTGGCAAAAAAAGAAATTTTAAGCAGGATAATTGTTATTTTGGTGCAGAGTTCACAGAAAGCGAAATCCTGAAATTTTTAAGGAAGAAAAAGATTAAATACAAGAAGATTATTTCGGAAGAAAAGTTGACAGACTTTTTGGCAAGTGAAATTTCAAAAGGCAAAGTAATCGGGTTTTATCATGGTCGGGCAGAATGGGGTCCAAGGGCACTGGGATCAAGATCAATTTTGGCTGATCCAAGGCGTGAGGAGATGAAGGAAATTGTCAACACAAAAATTAAGTTTCGCGAACCTTACCGACCATTTGCACCCGTAGTTTTGGCAGAGAAAGCTAAAGATTATTTTGATTTGGGTAATTTGGAACATGAGCACTTAACAAATTTCATGCTTGGGGTTTTCCCGGTTAAAGCTGAGAAGCGTAAAGTTATTCCGGCGGTAACTCATGTTGATGGGTCGGGGCGCTTGCAGATAATTTCTGCAAATCAGAATAAGCGTTACTACAATATTGTCAAAAAATTTGGCCAAAGAACCGGAGTCTATGTTCTTATGAATACATCCTTCAACTTAAAAGGTGAGCCAATTGTTAACTCACCGGAAAATGCATTTAACACTTTTAAAAAATCAGGGCTGGATATTTTGGCTTTGGAAAGATATATTGTATTGAAGGAAGATTTATCATGAAATTTCTTGCAAAAATGTTTTCCAGAGGTAGTGAAGCTAACGAGCTTGTCAAATTTTTATGGGAAGCAAAGCTCTGGTTTTTAATTCCGTTTGTTTTGGTGCTTTTAGTGTTCGGCCTGATTTTTGTTTTCGCGCAGGCAACAGGCGTTGCCCCATTCATCTACACGTTGTTTTGAACTTGAAGTTTCTTGTAGTATAATTAGCCTCGATTACCGATCTGCCGAGTCTAACTCGGTAAGGGATCAGACTTTCCGCGGTAGCTCAATGGTAGAGCGTTCCCCTGTTAAGGGAAGGGTTGTAGGTTCGAGTCCTACCCGCGGAGCAC
>CAYMGH010000025.1:0-10621 GCA_964389935.1 uncultured Gammaproteobacteria bacterium
CATTGCCAATGAAGTGCTTTTCGACTTGACCCTCCCTCGGGTCAATTATGCATATCCCAAGTTTATTTGTCTCTTTTAAATATTTTTGGAATCTTTCCAAAAGAAATACGTAAGCTATTTCGTATGGATTTTGTGAAGGGTATTGTTGCCAATATGCCTTTTTATCAATAACCACAGAATACAGAACGATTTCAATGCTTTTTAAATATTTAGTTAAATCTGCTTCGAGCTCATCGTATTTTTCTCTTGACTTTAATTTGAGAGGAGAAAATTCTTGTAAATCGGGATTAGCGTATCTTAAAAAGTTGGATTTAATTTCTATATCTGGGTCTTGGTAGAATTTTTTCTTTATTTCTCTAAAACCTTTTTCTATTTCCTGAATTTTAGACTCATGAATAATGCATCCATTTAACACTAAAAAATTCTTCCCATCCCGGGAGAGGGGTATGGTGTCACCGGATTCGTCTATATACATTATCTGCATTTATTTAGCTGGCTCTCTCAAATTAGACTTAATTATATCAGCAGGTCGCACTTCGCCCCTGGCGAATCTGTTATATACTTCAGCGAAGCTGAACTATATCAGGAAGCCCTTCAAGCTTGGCTTGAAGTGAATGGCTGATATACACAAAACTGATATAATTGGAAGCTACGAATGAGTAAAGACGGCAGAATTTGGCTTTCGCATACTGGAATAGAAGGACTAGAACGTTGCCCAAGGTGCTTTTGGCTACAATATATAAAGAAAATAAGGCAGCCGGAAGGTATAGTCTCACGGCTTGCCAATCGCTTTGACGGAGTCTTAAAAAATTACTTTGATTCCTTTCGGGGAACCGGTGAGCTGCCGCCAATGGTTGAGGGTAAACTCCCCGGACAACTTCAAAATCCCTTCCAGGAAAAATATTTTGTACGCATAAATGCCGAGTTTGGTTTTTTGGGTAAACTTGACGAATGTTTGGTAAATGAAAAAGGCGAGCTTATTCCGGTTGACTTTAAAACTGCAAGTTCTGACCCCAGAGAAAAGGAACTTTTGCAGGCTTACGTTAACCAGATCGATGATTATGTCTTTGCCCTTAAAAGAAACAATTTAAAAACTACTGGCTTTGGCTATTTAATCTTTGTGTTTCCGGATCATGGAAAAGAGCTGCATAATGGTTTCCCGATGGTTATTCACGTTGTAAAAGTTAAAGGAGATCCTAAAAAAACAGAGGCAAGAATTGAAAATGCCATTAAAGTTCTTAAGGGTAAAATGCCAAAGGCAGCAGAGGACTGTAAATTTTGTAAATATCGAATGGATGTTAGAGAATTAGAAAACTGATGAATAAGACTCAAAAGTTACTTGAAGATCTAAAAACTGACGTTGCTGGCCTCAAGATTCGTATTAGGCGAATTGAAACATTCTTGCTCGGCATGCCAAACGCAGAAGATTATATTCAAGAACGAGAAGATACTGATGAATTACTAGAAGAAGCTAAAAATATAGTCGCTAAATACGATAGGGCAAGTGCAAGTCTCTATAAACAAAAATAAATGAAATATAAATGGACGTCTAGAAGATTTAGCTTTGCAACCTCGTATATACTTTTTGGAACTATTTTTTTTGGATTGTACTGGTTAGTTAGCTTTGAAGTAGCTGTTGGAGTGCTTTTAACAATGATACTTGGGCATGTTGTGTGGTTGGGTGATGATAAGTTTGAGAAATATAAGAAAAAAGAACTAGATAAATCAAAGTAAGTTAATTTTTAATCATTCGCTCAATCGCCTCGACTGGATTTCTGACATCGTTTTCTACCATGTAATCGAGAACATCTTGATCTGTAATATCGTCGAAATCACTTACTAAATGCTGAACTACCCTCAACAATTCTTCTGCTTCTTCTAGTACTTTTGACACCATTAAATTATAACGCTTGGTATTAAATTCAGGTAAAAAATGCGTTGATTTTTGGTAAACTACTTCGGGATATTTGATAATTTCTACCCAGTTTGCGGTTCACTTCGATTACACTCAGTGTAAGCAGGAAGCTTGCGGTCCTCGTTTATAGCTGCGGGCCTAAAACTCCAATCATCAACGACACCCAGCTTTTTGAGGTATGCCAAATGGACTATGTTAGAACTCCTTTTTTAATCTGCTAAACTGAAATTGTGGAAGTTCTATTCGAAGAAAAGATTCTCTTATTTTTGATATCTGCTTTCTTTGCAGAAGTTGTCGGGACAATTGCAGGATTTGGTTCGTCAACTATTGCATTGCCACTCGCCCTACTTTTTTTCGACTTTAACACGGCGTTGGTTCTTGTTGCGCTTCTGCATATTTTTGGCAACATCAGCAGAGTGAGTTTTTTCAAAAAAGGGCTAGACTGGCAACTTCTTATTAAATTTGGGGTTCCAAGCGTAGTTTTAACTCTGGCAGGAGCGATGCTAGTTTCACGCATTCCTCAAGATATTCTCAAAGGTATTTTAGGTGTATTTTTGATAGTTTATGCTGCCTACTCTATTTGGAAAGAGAATTTTCGCATTAAAGCATCAACAACAAGTGCAATTGTTGGTGGGGGCTTGTCGGGTTTTCTAGCCGGTCTTATTGGGACTGGCGGTGCTTTAAGGGGAGCGTTTTTGACAGGATTTGGTTTACCTAAAGAAAAATACATAGCAACTGCTGCTGCAATAGCAATAGCAGTTGATTTAACACGATTACCTGTTTATCTGAGTCAAGAATTTTTAACAAGCAAGTATTACTGGTACATTCCATCGTTGTTTGTTATCGCCATTGTAGGTTCTTTTTGTGGGAAGCAAGTTGTAAATCAGTTTCCTTACAAGACATTTAGAAAAATAGTCCTTGTTGCAATACTTATTGTGGGGATAAAGTTTGCTTTTGATTTAGTGGCTTAAAAAGTTTTGTTGGCTATAATAAGTCGCAACATAGTGGTTCGATATACTCACCATTTACAATCAACCAGTGCCATCTTATATCCTCAAACCTCCTAGTCAAAATTAGTCATTTGTTATAGTAGATATGTGACTAGATTAAAGATTATTCCCTTGGTTTTGAGCATTGGTGTCTGCTTTTTGGCTGCGGGGATAGGCTCCGTTTTTACTGCATCTGCAATCGATACCTGGTATACAACACTTCAAAAACCCTTTTTTAATCCTCCTAATTGGGTTTTTGGGCCGGTATGGACTTTACTCTATTTGCTGATGGGGATATCTCTCTATCTTGTATGGATAACCAATATTGGCAGAGAGAAAAAGCAACAAGCAATTACTTTTTTCTTTATCCAGCTTGCCCTTAACGTACTCTGGTCAATATTATTTTTTGGCTTAAAATCACCAAGTGCTGCGTTTGTAGGTATAGTTCTACTTTGGCTTGCAATCTTTTTGACGATTAAAAATTTCCTGAAAATATCGAGGGTCGCAGGCTGGCTTCTTGTTCCGTACATTGCCTGGGTGAGCTTTGCTTCTGTGTTAAATCTGTCGATCATAATTTTAAACCGCTAGACTATATCAATCTATATCAGCAGGTCGCTTCGCGCTCCTCTGATGTAACTCTCACTATGCTCGAGTTATGGCGACAGAATGGGCCTACACCGGCCTGCTCAGCTTCAACTTAACTCTTCGGTACGCTCACAAGGTCATGACCTCAAATTTAGCTTCAGAATTTAGTGATTTTTGGATAAATGCGAACAGGATTCGATCATTGTGGGCATAAATCAGGAGAATTGTCGAAGTATTTTAAGAAAATCGTTTGGGGTAATCAGACTTACTCCTTGATAAGAATTTCCGACTTTGTTTAATAAAGGTTTGTCTCCTGTCACCAAGTAATCGACATTGCCGGAAATAGCGGCTGATATCACCAGATCATCCTCAGGGTGTGTTGCTACTTTCCGAACTATTTTAGTTGTGGTAATGACCGTACATTCTTCACTAAGGAGAATTATCGCTTCATCAATATCTCTGGGGTCTAGCTTGCTTTTAAAATAGTGCCGTTCTAGAGTTTTTTTAAGCTCAGCCATAATATGCTCTGAGGTGTAAAGCTCAAAAAGCCCCGCCCGCCAGGCGTGTAGTAATTGGGCTGGTGCTCTAGTTGGATGTTTAAAGGATGCAATGCCAGAAACCAGAACATTGGTATCAAACACCGCTTTAATCACGTATCTTTTGTGTTTGCCCTTTTTCTGCTCGAATTTCACTAATCGCTTTTTTTACTTCCCTATCGATTTCCTTTTCGGGCACATCCTTGAATGCTTCTCCAATCCGATCAAGCACCTTAAATCTTCTAGCCCGCTGTTCTTCCATCTGGGTAAACCTTTGTAAATCTTCAGCAGAGATAACTGCTGCAACCGGGATACCGCTTTTTTCAACAACTACTCTGGTTTTGTCGCGGAATACTTTGTTTAAAAGCTGGCTCCACTGCGCTCTTACTTCTGATGCTTTCATTACCTGTGTCATAATATGAGCGTAGCTACTCTCACCTCCCTTTTAGAATACTTGTACATATTAGTACAAATTGGTACAAAAGTCAATTATGAGGTTTTCAAATTATTAGCATCGTGCCTGTGGATCGCGAGGCTACAGTTAGAATCGCAGTCTCGCAGCACGCACGGGCAGCCATGTAACCGTACCCTCGACATTCACGCCTTTAGATTTCCGATAATACCGCTTGTAAAACTTAGTTCGAGGAATTGATATACTGAATTTAACAGGTTCAAAAAGTGGTGAGTAACATATTCTTACAGCTTGCAGCAATCCTTTTCTTGTCCTCTCTCTTTGGGTTTGTAGTTTTGCGTTTTAAACTCCCCTTAGTTGTTGCGTACCTTTTAACAGGAGTTTTTCTCTCTTTTGCTGTTTTATTTGATCCACAACATTCTGTAGTCTTAGAAATTTTACCGGAAATTGGAATTGCTTTTGTCCTTTTTCTTATCGGTATGGAATTAGACCTTCGAGAAATTAAATCTTTAGGTAAGCCAATTATATTCTCTGCAATTGGTCAGGTTATAGTTTCTTCGCTTGCAGGTTTTGCGATAGCACAGCTTTTAGGTTTCAATCCTACCGAGAGTGTTTATCTGGGATTAGGCTTGTCATTTTCTTCCACAATCGTTGTGATTAAAATGCTCCTTGAAAAACATGACCTGAGCTCACTTTACGGGAAACTATCGATTGGAATACTGCTCGTAGAAGACTTAGTAGCAATTGTAGCTCTAATGCTTTTGACCGTAAGCAGCTCGGCTCTGCAAGTTGGCTTACAGCAAAGCCTGCCCTTGCTAACATTAGTTTTGAAAGCAGCTGGCCTTTTTATACTTACTTTTTTTCTGTCAAAATATGTCCTGCAAAAAATATTTAATGCCGTTGCTAAATCTGTCGAGCTTCTTTTTTTAACAGCAATCACCTGGTGCTTTGTTTTTACCGGCATTGCGGTTCTTTCAGGTTTCTCTGTTGTCATTGGAGCATTCTTGGCCGGAGTAGCCCTAGCTTCTTCGCCTTATCATCTACAAATTCAGGGAAAAATAAAGCCACTCAGGGACTTTTTTGTCACCTTATTTTTTGTTTATCTTGGAGCTCAGGCAAATCCCCGTGATCTGCTTACAGCGTGGCCAACAATTTTAATATTAACTACGTTTGCCCTGCTACTAAAGCCATTGTTATATACGCTTATACTGGGCCGGTTCGGGTTTAGGAAACACACATTATTCCAAACTTCGCTTAACTTGTCACAAATATCAGAATTTTCTTTAATCGTGTTGTTAGTAGGTGTCAAATTAGGTTCTGTTTCACCCAAAGCACTTTCCGTTATGGCTATCGTTGCTGTGCTTTCCATCATCGCTTCGTCAATTTTTATTTACTACTCAAGGAGGATTTATGCCTTAGTATCACCTGTTGTTGGTTTCTTTGAACACAAAACCAAAACACATTTTATGGAAGTCAAAGCAGAAGACGGATTAAAGGAACACATTGTAATAATAGGTGCTCACAGAATTGGGCGACCTTTAGTTCGCTATCTTGTTAATGAGGGGATACCCTTCATAGTTATGGATTTTAATCCGCACATAGTAGAAGACTTGCGTCAAAAAAATATAAACGTGGTTTATGGGGACATTGGAGACCCTGATATGCACAATGCCTTACATCTTGAGTCTGCGAAGTTAGTGATAAGTACCGCTTCAAATATGGCTGACAACGAACTTCTTATTGAAGAATGCAAAGGAAGAAAGTCCGACGCCAAGATTCTAGTCAGAGCACTTGATAATGAACACGCACGGGCATTAAAAGCACTGGGAGCAGACTATGTAATTCAGCCGGAGAAAGTTTCAGGAATGTTTCTTGTAAATCAACTCAAAAAACATTGGCCAAACGTTGCTTTTACCGGTTTAACGACAAAAACTTAAATGATTTTTTTCGGTTCGCAAAGCATACTTTTTAAAACAAACAAAATTGTTAAAACATTTATTATTTCGGAGGTTTTTTGTGGTCGTCCTGGAATTTTGTAATTCCGATTTTTGCTGTGTTTGTAGCAGGACAGGTACCCGGCGGAATATCCAAATTGCGGCAACTGCATTTAGCTTTCATTTAATAGTAAGAACTATATTTGAACTGTTAAGCGGTAAGCTGACTTCTAAGCTTGTTCGTAAGTTCTACTAACTCTTTTATGCAATCGGAGTAAGTTTCCAATCATATATAATTAAATTTGTCTCTAATGAACTGGTATCAAAAATCCTCGGAAGAGATCCTCAGTGAGCTTAATGTGTCACCTGAAAAAGGGTTGAGCGAAAGCGTCGTGAAGGAAAAACTTCACCAATTTGGCTACAATATTTTGGCAAAAGAAAAAAAAGAGACAATTCTTGGTCTTTTTATTCGTCAGTTTAAAAGTCCTCTTATTTACATTCTTTTAGCAGCAGCTGTAATAGTTTTCTTCTTAGGTGATATTTTGGATGGAACAGTAATTCTTGCTGTAATAGTTATAAATTCCATAGTCGGAACAGTCCAGGAAGGTAGAGCCAGAAATTCGCTGGAAAAGCTGCGAGCTCTTACCAGACATAAAGCTCTTGTTAGACGCGATGGTGAGGAGATCCAAATTTCTGCGGAAGAAATTGCTCCCGGGGATATTCTTATTATAAATTCCGGCGACAGAATAAGTGCAGATGCAAGGATCATAAAGCAAGAAAGTTTTAAAGTTGATGAGGCAATTTTAACGGGAGAAGCATATTCAGTTGAAAAATCTTCACAAGTAATTTCTAGAGCCAATCTGGTTATTGGAGATCAAAAAAATATGGTTTTTGCAGGAACGAGTGCCGTTGCAGGGTATTGTGAGGTAGTTGTTGTAGCAACTGGTCTTGATGGGGAGCTTGGAAAAATTTCGCAGGAAATAAAGGAGACCTCAAATGTTCCACTACCGCTGCAAAAAAAGATAGAGGGACTTACACGTTTCATCGGAATTTCAGTTTTTGCAATTGCATCACTGGTTTTTATGATTGGAATTTTAAGGGGAATTCCCTTTTTAGAAATTTTTACAGCTACTGTAGGAATCGTCGTTTCACTTATTCCTGAAGGTTTACCTGTTGCGGTAACGATCGTGCTTGCCAATGGTGTATGGAGAATGGCAAAAGCAAAAGCAATTGTCAGACAGATGGCTGCAGTTGAGGCAATGGGAAACGCAGACTGTCTCTTAGTTGATAAAACAGGAACAATTACAACCGGAAAAATGGTCATAAGGAAAGTCCTATTTAGGGAAACGGAATATACGGTATTAGGTAACGGGTATGACCCAAAAGGGGAAATAAAATCTGAAAAACACGATAAGTTAGCAAAATCGAGATTGCGGGAAGTTATGGGACTTGTGTATCTTTCACTTAAAGCAGACACAGTCCATGATGAAGACGGCGGCTGGAAGCCCAGTGGAGACCCAACTGAAGTTGCAATATCTGTTCTTTGCCGCAAGCTAGATCTTGTGAAAGAAAAGCTTGAGGGAGAATATAAGACAATCGTGGCCAATCCTTTTGACCAGTTAAAAAGATTCATAGAAGCAGTTTTTGAGAAATCAGGGAAGAAATATCACGTTTTTGTTGGAGCGCCCGATTTTTTATCTAAAAGCTTAAAAGTGGATCATGGTTTTGCAGCAAATTACCATGAAATGGCAAAGGAAGGTTTAAGGGTTGTTGGTGTTGCAATATTTGGAGCAAACAAGAAAAAAATAATCGATTGGGCACTGCTTGCAATTGACGAAGAGATAAGACCATCCGTTGGCGAATCTATAAAAGAAGCAAAACTCGCAGGCTTCAGAGTTGTAATGCTTACAGGGGATTATCCTGAAACTGCAAAAGCAATTGCAACAAAAGTAGGTATATTTGAAGAAGGCAATCTGGTGCTTACTGGGGCAGATCTGGAAAAGCTGACACAAAATGAACTTACAGAAAAAATCGAGGCGGTTTCTGTTTTTTCCAGGATTACTCCTGAACACAAGCTGAAGATCGTAAAAGCCTTTCAAAAAATTGGCAGAATCTGCGCAATGACCGGAGATGGAGTTAATGATGCACCTGCACTTCAGGCAGCAAATTTAGGAATTGCGCTTGGTGGTGGTACACAGATTGCTAAAGATTCGAGTGATATTGTTTTAGTGAACAACAGCTTTGAAACAATAACCGAAGCTATCGTACAAGGCCGATCGATTTATTTTTCTCTCAAAAAAGTAATTCTATATCTTTTGGCAACCAGTCTGGGTGAGGTAGCAGTCCTTGCGCTTGCTATAATAGTTGGCTTACCACTTCCCCTGCTTGCTGTTCAAATCATTTGGCTGAATTTTGTAACCGATGGGTTTTTTGTAGTTGCTCTTGCCCGTGATAGGCCAGATGAAAAAGGTTTGATGCAAACTAGCGCTGTAGACACTCAAAATTTAGTAGACAGGCTTATGATTCAACGTACAATTTTAATGGGTACGGCTATGGTTGTGTGTGCGGCTCCGGTATTTTACTATCTCCAAAGAACTTATCCTTTAGATTACGCAAGAAGCGTAGCTCTGTTAATCCTTGCTGTTTCTCAATGGTTTAACGCTTTTAATGTGAGGTCGAGAACAAAAAGTATTTTTGCGCTTGTCCCGAATGTTTGGCTTATTTGTGCACTTGGCATTGTTTTTGTTTTGCAGATTATCGCCTTCGAGACAGAGATAGGAAATAAACTTTTACATACGGTAAATATTGATACCCGCCACTGGATTTTGGCATTTGGCGTTTCTACTTTGGTGATTTGGTTCGAAGAAATTAGAAAGTTTTTTGCCAGAATAAATTCTCATATTGCTGCTGACTGATAAGCATCAGCATGTTTAATGAGTCGTATGATTTTTGATAAACTAGTTTTGGATACTTAATTGTTTCGAACTACTCAAAAGTTCGGAAAATATATTCCTGAGCGAAGTCGAAGGATCGTCAACAGTTCGACAAGCTCACTGCTGTAGCCAGAGCCGGCTGTTAGACTCGCTACGCTCGCTCACGGCCATGGCCCTATTCGAAGTTGCGAGTCGAACATCTTGAACGAAGGTGAGTAAAATCGAACCAGAGTCGAAAGACTGAAATATGTACCACTTCTATATTCTTCGATGTTCCGACAATTCTCTTTATTGCGGCATGACCTCAAACTTAGAAAAGAGACTTAAAGAGCATAATTCAAACCAATCAAGAGGAGCCAAATATTTAAGAGCTAAAAAGCCTGTTTCTTTGGTATACTCAGAAACTTATCCTGATATTAAGACGGCAATGAATCGAGAAATGCAGATCAAAAGATGGACAAAAGCCAAGAAGGAAGCATTGGTAAACGGAGATTTAGAAACAATTCTTAAATCCTAGTCCCGCAGCAAAATTGTTGGCTTCCCGTGTTCTTGACACATCCGACATATGTAAGTACAATGTAATTACTATGATTACTACGTTAGTTTCAATCGGAAACTCCAGAGGCGTACGCATACCAAAAGTACTGCTTAACGAAAGCGGTCTTAGCGAAGAGGTTGAGCTAAAGGTTAAAAAAGGAGAAATTCGGATTACTGCTGTCCCCAAAAAGGGCCGGTTGGCAGAATCGACTTCACTGCTTTCAGAAAAAGTTTTGGCTGGCGACTGGAACCGACCTGAAGAAGACGCGGCATGGGTAAGTTTACAGTAGGTGAAGTTGTCCTCGTTTCCTTTCCCTTCTCCAATTTGCAGGGTCAAAAGATAAGACCTGCTCTTATTTTGGCAAAAGCTGAGTTTGATAACCTGATTTTGTGCCAGATTACATCGAAACCTTACACAAGCAAGCTGGCAATTCGTATCAAGGCAGATGATTTCGGAAAAGGCAAACTGCCAATTGTAAGTTATGTGAGACCAGATAAGTTATTCACAGCTGACTTTTCCATAATTAAAGGTATTGCCGGCCAATTAAATTCTGTGTTGATTAATGCGATTCTAAAGAGTGTACGCCGGCTGTTTTAGCCCTTCGATATACAAAGCCATGCGGTTCTTAAATAAAGAACCTAAAACTCATGGTCACGACCTCGAATACGAAACAAAACTTATAGTATATTGACTCGACCAGTTGATTTCTGGTATACTGTTAACTGAAAATGCAGATTGAAGTAATTGATCTGCTTAAATTTGAAAAGTTTTTGATTAGA
>CAYMGH010000026.1:0-10142 GCA_964389935.1 uncultured Gammaproteobacteria bacterium
GTTTCCAGAAGCGGATCAACTATCTCGGGCGGTTTGTTTCTCGGCTTGACCCGGGAAGAATCAGCAAAATTTGCGTTTCTCCTGTCGGGGCCAGTGATTGCCGGAGCTGGTCTTAAAAAGTTTTTAGAAGCATCAAGTAGTAATATTTCTGCATCCGATTTTAATTTCTTTCTCGCAGGAATCATCTCATCTGCAATTTTTGGGTTTTTAACAATCAAATATTTTTTAAAGTATCTTCAAAACAACACTCTAATACCCTTTGTTATTTACCGCCTGGTTCTAGGCACGGCTCTTCTTATTGCAATATTTGTTTCTTAACGGCACAATTCAACTATTATGGATACAGTAGAAAAACTTAAAGATTTTGAGGCGCGTTTTGAGTTAATCAGAAATAATTTCGACAAAGACGAAAAGCAAAAAGAACTTCAAAAACTACAAGCGGAGAGTCAAAAAGCGGGTATTTGGCAGAAAGAACCACGGCTTGCCCAAAAAATAATGAAAAAAATCTCTTCAATTTCAGCGGAAATTACCGGTTTTGACCTGATTGTCAAGGATCTTGCCGACCTGAAAGAGATGACGCAGATTTCGATTTCGGATCCAAAAATTACCAAAGAATTGGAAAAAGAATTTAAAAAACTCGATAAAACAATAAGTGAGTTTGAAGTAAAAATGTTTTTAAGTGAAGAATATGATCTTAATAATGCAATTCTCTCTATTCACGCTGGTCAAGGAGGAGTAGAAGCAATGGATTGGGTTGCAATGCTCTCGCGCATGTATCAGAAATATTTTTCTTCTCAAAATTGGGACTTTGAGGTTGCCAGTGAAGATCCAGGCGAGGAAGCGGGGTTTAAATCTGTCTCGATTTTTGTTGACGAAAGATACGCCTACGGTCTTTTAAAAAGAGAGGCAGGTGTTCACAGGTTAGTTCGCCTGTCACCATTTAATGCAAACAATCTAAGGCAGACGTCTTTTGCTTTGGTTGAAGTGACACCGGAGATTGAGGACGATTTGGAAATCGATGTAAAACCGGACGATATTGAATTTGAAGCATTTCGCTCAGGCGGACACGGTGGTCAAAATGTCAATAAAGTTTCAACTGCGGTTCGCCTAAAACACAAACCATCGGGAATAACCGTAACCTCGCAGACTCAACGCCAGCAGGCTCAAAACCGGGAAAACGCCCTCAAACTTTTAAAAGCTAAACTTTGGGTTCAAAAGCAAAAAGAGCAACAAGAAAGGAAATCAGAAATTAAAGGATTACATATTACTCCCGGGTGGGGTAATCAAATCCGCTCTTATGTTCTGCACCCTTATAAGATGGTTAAGGATTTGCGTACGAACTATGAAACATCAGACGCTCAAGCTGTTTTAGACGGGCATTTAGAAGAATTCATCAAGCAAGAAATTTCTGCAACATCCTAAATCTTGTTTGGTTAAGCGTAACTGATATATATAAGCCTCCAGCAAGCTGAATCTTATATAGGTTAGTTTCACTAACGTATATCTCAACATAGTTGAGCTATATCAGAGGAGCCCCGCACTGCGGGGAACTGCTGCTAAGTTACGGAACGTAATTTATATCAGATGACATATCATGCCATGCTGATATATAATTACTTCACGCCTATGGAAGCCCAAGCTACGAACCAAAATCAGCCTCAAGAAGGACAACAGTCGCAGCAACAATCCTCAGGTTCCATCACCGAACCTTTGGAGCCTAAAAAAACCGGAAAAATCTTTGCTAAAATAGTGCCATTTCTATTATTAATTGTGGTAATCGGGGCCGGTATTTTTACAGGGCTTATGCTCACGTCCGTAAACAAAAGCAAAGCTAGTCAAGGGAATGTTCTTTCTGAAGAGAACCTTGCGCCGGAAATTAAAGAAAACTTTTCCCAGACATTTAAGGATGAGGCTGAAGGCATAGTTGAAAAAAACGACGATTTTGAAAAATATGCTCAGGGTCCATGGAAGCTTATTCGTACTGGCGGAGAATCTCAAACGGCCTACCTTACTTCTTCCGTGATGGATTTGGATGAATTTATAGGTAAAAAAGTGAAAGTGTATGGTGAAACCTTCGGATCTGATCAAGTTTCATGGCTTATGGATGTTGGAAAAGTTGAAGTTATTGAATAAAATTACCCCTGCCTAATGATAGAATTCCAGTCTGTAACCAAAAAATACCCGTCTGGACAAACTGCTCTAGACAGCGTTAATCTCAAAATAGAAAGTGGAGAATTTGTTTTTGTTGTTGGCCCTTCAGGAGCCGGTAAATCTACGCTACTCAGACTCTTAACTAGAGAAATAATTCCAACAAGCGGTAAAATTTTGTTCAACAGTGAAGACATTATTTCATACAAAAAGAATAAAATCCCACTGTTAAGAAGAAGAATCGGCACGGTATTTCAGGATTTCAAATTGCTACTAACGAGGACTGTTTTTGAAAACGTTGCAGTACCTCTGGATGTGCTTTCTAAAGGGGAAACGGAAATTGAAAAAGAGGTTTCACTCGTGCTTGAAAAGGTTGGTATTCTTGATAAGTCGAGCAGTTTCCCGGTTCAGCTTGCAGGCGGAGAGGTTCAGAGAACAGCTATTGCCAGAGCCATTATTTCAAAACCGGAAGTACTGCTTGCCGACGAGCCAACAGGAGATCTCGACCCCAAAAACTCACTGGCGGTTGTAGAACTTTTGGAAAAGATCAACAAAGAAGATAAAACAACAGTTATTATAGCCACACACAATTCTCAGATTGTTAATCACTTTAAAAAACGAGTGATAGTACTGGAAAAAGGTAAAATAGTAAAGGATCAAAAAGAAGGTCGATATGAAACAGGCTAAAGACACCTTAAAGCAGATCCGCAGAAGCCCCTATCAGGCAATTGCAGCAGCGCTTGCAATGTCTCTTACGTTCTTCGTTGCCTCAATTTTTATAATTTTAATTTTCGGTGGCCAGCTTATTTTGCTGTATCTTGAGCAAAGACCCCAAGTAATTGCTTTTTTCAGTGATGAAACCAAGGAATCCAGGATTTTAGAAATTGCCAAGGAAATTGAGACAACCGGACTTTCAAAAGAAATTAAATACGTTTCGAAAGAAGAAGCCTTCGAAATATATCGCGAACGATTCAAAGACGACCCCCTGCTACTCGAATCAGTAACTGCTGACTTTCTGCCGGCTCATTTAGAAGTTTCGGCTCAAAAAGTGGATGATATTAAGATTTTGACAGAGGGTTTCCGCCAACGAGAAGAAGTGGAGAGCATAGTTGCACCTGAAGACGTTGTTGGAAAGTTGGCAAACGTTACCCGTACTGTTAGGACAGCGGGCCTTATTCTCGTTTCAGTTCTTATTGCAATTTCTTTTTTGATAATAATTATGGTTGTGGGTATGCGAATAGCCCTAAGACGAGACGAAATTTCAATTATGAACTTAGTTGGTGCCACCAGATGGTATATAGCCAAGCCATTTTTTATTGAGGGTGCTCTCTACGGTATTATTGGTGCAAGCATCGCCACGCTTTTAGTTTACTCGCTTTTGCTTTTTTACTCACCGCAAATTCAAAATTTCTTAGGTCCGATTCAAATCTTCCCAATTAGTCCCCTGTTTTTCCTCTATCTCTGGCTTGCTCAAGTCACGGCGGCCATAACTGTAGGTGTTTTAGGAGCAGCGATTGCCCTTTACAGATACCTTCGAGTTAAATGAACAAGATTCTGCTGTTTTTATTGATACCTTTACTCCTGTTAGTTTTTTCCACAACCGGAATTGACAGTGTTACTTTGGATGAATGTGAGAAAGATTCTTCCGCAAACGTCAACGATTGCATCGATTTATTTTCCCAAAAAATAGGTGAACTATCCGATCAGAAAAAAACCCTCGCTTCTCAAATTGCCCAATATGATACTCAGATCAAAGTCACACAGTTAAAAATCTCCGAAGCAACCAACACAATTGAGCAGCTCGAAAAAGAAATTGGCATATTAGGTTTTCGCATTGGTTACGTTTCCGAGAGTATAGGCAGACTGGAAGAACTTGTAAAAAAGCGAATAGTTGCCACCTATCAGCAAAGTTTTACCTCAAACTTAGAATTAATTTTGGCCTCAGACGACTTTGCGGATCTAATGCTAAGACTCCAGTATCTGAAGCAGGTTCAAGAAAACGACAGACGAGTATTAGCGTCCCTACAGGAAACGCGTTCAAATTATGCTAATCAGAAAGATGAAAGAGAAGTAAAGCAGGCAGCAATTGAAGAAAATAAGGACAAACTTGAAGTACTGGGTGCGTCTTTAGATTCTCAAAGAAAAGATAAAGAAGCATTTTTGGCAGTTACCAAAAACGATGAAACCAGATTCCAGCGCCTTCTCTCCCAGGCACAAGCAGAACGTGCAATTGTTTTCGGTGGCGGTACTGAAACATTTGTCAGAAATGTTTCACAGGGAGAAGCTATTGGGTCAATTGCCTCACACAGCGTCAGTCCTGGGTGTTCAACTGGCGCCCATTTACATTTTGAAGTTCAAAAGAGCGGTAGTTTGCAAAATCCCAACGATTATCTTCAGCCAACCGGATTTTCTTACTCATACTCTTCAGGTCAGGAAACCTATTATGGAACTATAAATCCTCACGGAAATTTACCCTGGCCAATAAATCAGCCAATCATAATTCATCAGGGATACGGATCCCACCCTTTTGCCAAGGCTTTTTACCCAAACGGGGTTCACACAGGGATAGATATGGATTCATCATCCTCAACTGTCAAGACTGTCAAAGGCGGCAAACTTTTTGGAGGATCTTATTCATGCTCGAACGGCCAACTTCTTTATGCTAAAGTCGAGCACGATGATGGTTTAGTAACCTGGTATCTACACATGGTTCCCCAGTAAAAAGCCTTTTCTTCATTGACAAACTCCTTTAAAAAAGATATTTTTTGGGCTAATGTTAAAACTTGCTGTTATAATAATCTTTTTCTCTCTAGCTGCAACTAACATTTTTGCCAACGAGCAAGATTTGATCCCTAACGAAATTGTGTACGACTTTCCAGAAAGTGATACCAGTCACGAGTGGGTTGAATTTTACAATTCTGGAGAAACTCCAGTTACTATAGTTGGAGGCTCTTCCAGTAGTGCATGGAGATTTAACGACGGGTCAAACCATACAATAAGCTCAACCCCTATGCAAGGTTCAATGACTATCAACCCTGGTGAATTTGTAGTAATTGCCCAAAAAGCAGATGTTTTCTTGGCCAATTACGCTGACTTTTCTGGTAATCTTTTAGAATCGTCTGCGATGTCATTAAAAAACACTACTGCAACTATTGGTTTAAGAATTGGTAGTAGTGGCTCAATCTGGGGTGAAATAACTTATTCGTCTGACTGGGGTGCTCAGGGTGACGGAAACTCCCTACAAAGGAAGTCTGACGGGAGCTGGGTAGCTGCGGCTCCCACACCGGGTAACCAGAATTCTTCCAAGCCATTACCATCACCATCGCCGACACCTTCTTCGACATCCAGTAGCAGCAATAAATCATCTTCTACTAAATCCACTTCTTCAACATCAACAAAATCTTCCCCAAAAGCATCGCCAATGGCAGCAAAATCAAGCCCGTCAACTTCCAAAAGCACTGCCAAAACTCTAGGAGAAAAAAATATATCAGTCCCAAAACTGCTACCCACTAGCACGCCCTCAGCATCGCCAGAGACCCAAGAGAATACAGGTTCGTCAACAAAAATCGCCGGTTTCTTAACTGGAGCCGGAGCAATATTCGTTGGCGCCTCACTGCTCTTTTACTTTTGGTACTATAAAATTAAAAATAAGGCCAAAGACCCCATTGAAGAGAAAAAGGGTGACAGTTAAAAACTCAACTCAACTTGGCAGATGGTTCCCGCCTTTGCTGTGGGCAGCCGTAATATTTACTTTTTCATCGCTGGAGACCATAAAAGTAACAGAACTTTTCTTTTGGGATTTTTTACTTAAAAAGAGCGCGCACACTTTTGAATATGCTGTTTTATTTACGCTTACTTTTAGAGCTACAAGAAGGAACTGGTTTTTAACCTACGCCCTGTGTATCATTTACGCAACATCAGACGAATTTCACCAGAGCTTCGTTGCCGGAAGGACAGCATCTGTTTTTGATCTGGCATTTGATCTTTCCGGAATGAATTTAGCAAGCTATATAATATGGAAGTTTTATCCAGGTCACCGCGGGAAACAAAAAAAATAGCTAAGGATCTTAGCAAGGGTTTAAAGCCAGGAGATGTCGTTGCTCTTTATGGTGATCTTGGGGCAGGTAAAACAGTGTTTATTCAGGGAATTGCCCAGGGTTTAAAGATTAAGAAAAAAATTACTTCGCCCACGTTTGTCTTTGTCCACACTTATCCTGTAAAAATCGCCGATCTAGATTCATTTTTTTACCACCTGGATTTATATAGAGGTGAAACCTTGTACGACTTCGAAAGTTTAGGTCTGGACGAAATCATCAATGGTAAAAATGTTGTTGTTGTTGAATGGGCGAGTAAAATAGAAGATAGGCTACCCAAAAAAAGAATCGATGTTACTATCCAGGCTGTAAATGAATACACAAGAAGAATCACAATCGAAAGAAATTGAAAAAGCGGTAAAAATTCTCAGGGGCGGCGGAGTCGTTATTTTTCCAACCGATACCGTTTATGGTATGGGCTGCCGCTATGATTTCCCGCATGTAATTCAGAGAATTAAGAACATTAAGAAATCAACTCAATCTTTTCCGGTTTTGATCGCCAATATTAATCAGGCGCACAAGCTTGCAGTGATGAATCCTCAGGCGATGCAGCTGGCAAGTCGCTATTGGCCAGGCGGTTTAACTCTTCTAGTACATAGTAAAATTAGCGGCGAAAAGATTGGCTTGCGAATTCCAGCCTCTAAACTCATTATCGAAATCATAGATAAGTTGCAGATGCCAATAGTTGGAACCTCAGCTAATTTTCATAGGCAGAGGACAGTTTCAAAATTCGAAGACCTGGACCCAAATTTAATTAAAGTTGTTGATTACGTTATCAAGGGTGAGTGTATATTTAAAGTTGAATCAACAGTGGTTGATACTACAGTTTCCCCTGTCAAAATTTTGCGTCAGGGCTTGGCTAAAATCAGATGATTTTAAAGCTTAAAACTACAGATCCTAAAACTATTTTGGTGGAGCTTTTCGAAAATAGCAAAAAAATCGATGCTTTATCTAAAAATCAAGGAGGGTCTCAGGTGCTTCTACCTCTGATAAATCAAATTCTCAAAAAGCATAAGCAGAGCTTGCGATCCTCGTCGAAACAAGTCTCGACTACGGGTCTAAATAAAAAGCTTGTCGACGTCACCTCGATTGAGGTTGATACTGGACCGGGTTCATTTACCGGCACTCGCGTCGGCGTAGCTGTTGCAAATGCCCTCGGGTTTGCTCTTAACATTCCCGTAAACGGCTCGCCTCGCGAAGTGGGCAAAACAGGTAAAATAGCCCTGCCTAAATACGCAAAAAGTAAATTTGATAAATGAATATTTTAGTCACCGGAGGAGCAGGATTCATTGGGTCTCATGTTGTAAGGTGCCTCCTTGAAGATGGTCATCAAGTAAAAGTCGTCGACAATTTATCACGCGGGAATGAAGAAAGTGTCGATTCCCGCGCTAAATTAATAGTTGCCGATATTAATAATTCAAAAAAAGTTAAAGAGGCACTAAAAGGAGTTGACGCTGTTATTCACATGGCAGGCTTAATCGTTGTTCCTGAATCCGTCAAAGATCCGATCAAATACTGCCAAAACAATGTTATTGGCACTGTTAGTTTAATTGAATCAATGCGCCAGGCAGGTGTCAAAAAAATAATTTTTTCCTCCTCCGCTTGTGTTTATGGAACACCGGACAAACTTCCCATTAGAGAAGACGCACCCCTTAGGCCCGATAACCCCTACGGAGCTTCCAAAGCGTCAATTGAAACATTCCTGCAAACTTACAGTGCCATACATGGATTCGACTCAATTATTCTTCGTTATTTCAACCCGTATGGTCCGGGGGAAAGTCACGATCCGGAAACTCATGCAATACCAAATTTTATTAAAAGCACACTCGCCAAAAAACCGATACCACTCTACTGGAAGGGTGAACAAATCCGGGATTTTATTTATATTGAGGATCTAGCGCGTGCCCACATCGATGTTTTAGGCCAAAAAGGTTATCAGGTCTTTAATATCGGTACCGAAAAAGGTATTAAAGTTAAAGATGTTATAGACGAAATTTTCAAAATTGTAGGCTATCAAGCCCCGGTTAAAGATTTAGGCAAACGCGCAGGCGATGTTGCTGCCAACTTCGCTTCAAGCGAAAAGCTAAAAAAGGTTACCGGCTGGAGTGCAAAGGTTTCGCTAACTGATGGTCTCAAGCAAACGATTGATTATTTTCAACAAAAAGCTTGATATTTTAATGCCTGTGGTTAAAAAATTGGCTGTTAAGGATCCAGTCTAATACTTGTAAAAAGAAAAGGGACGGTCCTCGATTATACTATTATGACAATCCAATATAAACAATCTTTGTTAATCTTAAATTCTGTGTGTTAAGCATGCTATCTTATAAAAGTAATATGCTAATATTGGCCTATTACAGAAGGATTTTCGAGGACCGTCCCCAAGAGTGTCCCCCGTAGGAAAATAACCTAAAAAATCTTCGTACCGAACTGTAAAGTCCTATAGTTTGAATTTTACTCACAATTTAAGTATAATTCCCTTTATGAACACACCTGAGTATAATATCTCGGCTCGATATGAAGCTATTAAGAGCTCCGAGAAATTAACCGATAATGAAATAGGAAATCTTTTAGCAGCATTAGGTAATAGTGAAGCGAAAGCGATGACACTTTTGTTAATGCAACCAGCAGTAATATATCGTCGCTATGACATTCACAGAGTTTTCATGCATGCACAAGGTGAAACTCCAGGCTGGAAGACTAGTAAAATACTGCAATTTCAATACTGCGGAGATTCATTTTCACCAATAGGCCTAGTCACAAGAGAAACGCTCGATGAAAACGCCAATGTATATGCTTATCAGATTACAGATTTCGGACAAGAAGTCGGTAAGCCACTAGCTGCACTATTACTGGATTTTTCTAAAAGACATGACATATCGCTTTATGGTATTTTTGGGAGTACCCATTCAAAATACAGTGAAAGTAAAGATGATGCACCTGAAGGTCAACAAAATAAAAAAGGTCACCCTTAACTAGGCTAAAAATTATTAAAGCTCTCATTGATTCTGATAAACCACTAAATATTGCTACACTCGCAAATGCAATAGGTGAGAAAAGAACCAGAGGTATCACAGATCATTTAGACCAACTTTCTAAAAGAGGACTTATAGTGTTCAGTTCTCGTGGATCAGGTAAACCATTCGTACAATATAGTGCTAATCCCAGTCGTTTAAAATCGACGCCGGATCCTTTTATAAAAAGTCCAAAATTTTCCATCGAAATTTATAAAATTATCGTGGAAGAGCCGGAAAAAGAATGGAATTTAGAAGAGCTAGTCGAAAAAGTATTGGAGAAGTTCCCAGAACGTTATGAAGGTCGGGAAACCCTTAAAGCAAGAATTAACGAAATACTAGCCTATTTCAGTAGAAATGATTATTTATTACAGGGGAAATTAACTGGGAAAAGACAAACTGAAATTAAAATTATAGAAGAACAAAAAGCCGCTCTTGTGGAATTAATAAAAATTATTGATAGATTTCAAAATAAAGATAGATTGATTCTTGAAGAGGCAAATAAACTTATGTCTAATTTGATTGGAAATTCCAAAGAAATTGCGAGTTTAATAGGAAAAGCATATGAATGCTCGCCAATGGTTTATAAAGAAAGAGAACAGATGCTCGAAAATATATTACGAATCATTGAAGAAAAACCTCATATTACTCATGATTTAATTAGAGATATTATTCACGAAAAGTTTGAAAGGTTATTAACACCAAGAACTATTCATGCTTATTTAAAGGAGTTAAAGAGACAGGGAAAAATAAAACAAGCGGAAGAGCACCTGCCTGCCCATTGGGTACTTGCAGATTATGAAAAACCATCAGATAAAGAATCTGAGTTGAATAATCTTGGCTCTCGAGAACAATTTTTTGAATTCCCAACTGAAGTAAGTAAGAGGGA
>CAYMGH010000027.1:0-283 GCA_964389935.1 uncultured Gammaproteobacteria bacterium
TTGGGGTAATTTTAGTTTATAAAGGTAAGTTTGTTCGGAATGAAGAACCTGTTCAAGATCAAAATCGTGAAACGGATTTGAACCCAGAGGATTTAAAAGTTGATGATCAGAAGGTAGAAAAACCTGAACCTGATCTAGAAAAGATGCTTCTTCCTGCATCAGGTTTCTGTGGGAGGATAAATCAGACTGCACTTAGGGATGCTGATTATCCTAAGCTATTAACTAGCAAGTGTAACCTTAGTTTAATTGCGGAGAAAGATGAAAGCTTCCTTGAATTGAAGCA
>CAYMGH010000027.1:293-2130 GCA_964389935.1 uncultured Gammaproteobacteria bacterium
AATTTCTTTTGATGTCATTGGTGTAGTCGATCCATCAAAGGTAGTTTCTTCAAAAATATATCTTGAAAACGTGTTTTGCAGCGGATCTGTTATGATTCGACATTCATCAAATGAGGCTTACAAAAAACTTGCTTATTATGGTGCAAGTGAGGGTGATTTTGCCTACAATTGTGGTCAAGGTACACCTAAAAAGATAGAGACGATTCAGCTTGATTCCGATATCATTGACGGCAAGTTAGTGGCTGTCATAGCTCCTTATAGTGCTGTTTATCCTTTTCAGGTGGACCAAGTTTATTTAAAGATTACACACAAGCCCTAGAGTTCGAAAATCGTACTTCGATTACACTCAGTATCTTTGATACTTCGACTTAGCTCATTATTTTCAATCCACGAGGCGGAGCATTTAGAGTGTTAACATGACCTAGCCTTTCGTGAGTCTTTTGAAGTTGACAAATGGGTATACCATCGTATATACTTTGGTATACCATGAGTTATACTGTAGTTACTGCAAAAGTAGATCCTCAAACCAAAAAAGAAGCTCAAAAAACAGCTGCGGAGCTTGGCATGCCTTTATCTGTTGTAATTAAGGCTTTTTTGAAACAATTTATTAAGACTAAGACTGTAGAGTTCAGTGCTAGGGACGAAGAACCCAGTGAATACCTGAAAAATGCCATCCGTCAAGCAGAGAAGGATTGGAAAGCAGGGAAAACATCCCCAGCGTTTAAGACAGGAGAAGAGGCAGTCGCCTGGCTTGAGAAGCAAGGTATATGATAATCAGGTATTCTCCTGTATTTTTTAAAACCCTAAAGAAACTTGATGTCAGAATCCGCAAAAGTTTTAAAGAACAAATTCTTCTTTTTGCTAAAAACCCTAATGATCCTCAGCTTGATAATCACCCACTTAAAAGAGAATATCAGGGTTTGAGAAGTATTGATATAACAGCGGACTTTCGAGCAATTTATGAAAAGAAACATGAAGGCGAAGTGGAAACTGTCTACTTTGTTTTAATAGGAACTCATGAACAGTTATTTGGAAAATTAGAGAAGTAAGTATTGAAAGCTGATGTATTTTGATATACTCCTTCTGAGTTCAAAAATAGTATAATTCCAAGTAGGAAAGGAGGATAAGTAGATTTATTAAATGAATCTACTAAAAATAATATGAACGGAACAATTAAAACAAAAACTGAAAAAGGATTTGGATTTATTTCCCGTGAAGGAGAATCAAAGGATCTTTTCTTTCACTCTACAGATTTGAGCGGTGTCACTTTTGATGAGCTTCAAGTGGGAGCAGCCGTCACGTTTGATGTTGTGGATGGTGAAAAAGGCCCAAGTGCAAAAAATGTAAAACTTGCTATGTAACATTTACAAAGTAATACAAAAAGCCTTGCTACATGCGAGGTTTTTTTGTGCTCCTGCGCACTTTACTGTCTTTATCACTTCACATAGTTCAGCTCTTAATTTTAATTTTCTTAAAAGAAATTTACATTGGTAGTTATCAAGCCGTTTGATTTAAGGTAATATATCCGTAAAGGAGGTGATTATTTATGGCAGATAAAGATGATACAGTGGCTGATGAACCAGCCGAAGAAACAAAGGCTGACGAAGAACCAGTTGCCGATGTTAAACCAACCAAAGAACCCGAAGCCGAAGAGTCAAAGGTTGAAGAACCTGACAGCCCTGCAGCCGCCCCGGCTGGGGATGGGGCTGAACCGGCAGGAGTTGATCAACAGGGTCGTCAGCTTTATAGTGTAAAGTGCGCTAATTGTGGGAAACAAACGCAAGTGCCTTTTAAACCAACCGGAGATAGACCAGTTTATTGCAGGGATTGTTATATG
>CAYMGH010000027.1:2140-9765 GCA_964389935.1 uncultured Gammaproteobacteria bacterium
AATGGCAGATAAAAATGATACGGTGGTTGATGAACCAGTCGAAGAACCAAAGGCTGACGATAAACCAGTTGCTGAAGTTAAATCAACTGAAGAACCCGAAGCCGAAGAACCACAAGTTGCTGAACCAAAGGTTGAAGAACCTGACAGCGGTGGTACAGCCGCCCCGGTAGGTGATGTGGCTGAACCGGTAGGAACCGATCAACAAGGTCGTCAGCTTTATAGCGTAAAGTGCGCTAATTGTGGGAAGCAAACGCAAGTGCCTTTTAAGCCAACCGGAGATAGACCAGTTTATTGCAGGGATTGTTATATGCAAAAGAAAGGCGGAAGAAGCTAAGGGAGGCATGTTCGACTCTTCGATAGACTCAGAGTTATAACAAGCTCAGTGTTTTCAATGAATGAGCCTGAGTCGGCTTTTTTAGTTCCAAATAGTGTTATAATAAGCCAACTTCAGCTGAGGTTTACTTAAATAATAATGCAGACTACTTGTATCAGATGCGGAAAGGTTAGAATTTCTTTTAAAAAGTGGGAAGACAGGTCAATGAAGGGGCCGGTAATTACTCATGAGAAAACAGTTTGCCCGGATGCTGAATGCCAGAAGCTGGTCGATAGAAAATTCGAAGAGATAAGAGAGAAAAAAGAAGCCCTCAGAAACGCTAAAAATTAGCCCCCATTCAAGATATAATAGATTAGGTGAAATTCACTAAGAGCGGTAATTCCTTTGTTATAAGGCTTGCAAAAGGTGAAGAAATATTAAAAAGCTTGACTGATTTTTGCAGCCAAAATTCTATTTTGTCCGGATACTTTTGGGCGATTGGAGCAGTTGACTCTGCAAAAATCGGCTTTTATGACCTCAATAAAAAAGAATTCAATTTCAAAAATTTCAATACACCTTATGAAATTGCAAGTTTAATTGGGAATATTTCGCAAGCAGATGGAAAGCCTTTTTTGCATATTCATACCGTTCTTTCCGATGAAAATTTTACTTGCATCGGCGGACACCTCGAAGAGGCTGTAGTTGGGGCAACTTGCGAGGTTTATTTAGTTGATTTGGGGATAAATATTGAGCGCAAATTTGATCAAGAAATAGGTTTGAAACTTTTGGACTTCCAATAATTAGATTTGAATTGCTTGTCGTTCTCCAACATCCTAACTTCTCCTATTGACAGATGTGCTATTATTAGGTAGGAACCCCTATATGGGGATCATACGTGAAAGATAATAATAAAAAAGTAATTATTAGAAGATTAAAAAGGGCACGAGGCCATCTTTCGCGTGTCATTAAAATGGTTGAAACAGGACAGTATTGTCCGGATATTCTATTGCAATCTTCTGCAGTTCAAGGTGCGCTCAAAAAGAGTGACGAAATTATTCTTGACTCCCATCTCCATACGTGTGTAGTTCCAAAACTTGGGGGCAAGGTTGATGAAGGTGCAATCGGAGAATTGCTCGAAGTTTTTAAAAGGAGGTGAAATAACATGCTAAAACCAATTGCATTTGCAAATGCGTTTGGGCTAGTGGGCCTTGGACTATATATAGGGTGTCGGATACTTACTTTGATTGTGCCTGATTTACTCTTTGCTGTTGGTCAAAGTTGGTTTCATACATTGACTCTGGGGACAGCTAGAGGCGTGGCTCCGATGGATGTAAATACATTTTTACTCGGAGGAATTACTTTTGGCGCTTTAGCTTGGGTAACAGGGTACGCTTTTGCGTATTTGTACAACAATTTTGCAAAGAAATCTTAAGCGAACACTTCCAGTAGAATTCATATTACTGGGAGGACCAATTTTCTATGGAGAAAAATAAGAAACAAATAACTTATTCGCAGAAAAGCTCTGCTTATACATGTCCGATGCATCCGGAGGTCAAGTCCGATAAGCCCGGCCGTTGTCCGAAATGCGGCATGGATTTAATAGAAGTGAGAAGTGATGAGCTAGAAGTGAAAAGTGAGCACAAGGGGCATCAAATGGAGTCAACAGCCAAGCTTTACACCTGTCCTATGGATCCAGAGATTATTAGAAAGGAACCAGGTACGTGTCCAAAATGCGGGATGGATCTTGTGCCCATGCAAAAAGGAGACCATCAAGGTCATGCCCCTCACGCTTCTATGGAAGAAAATTTCAAAAAGAGATTTTTTATCTCACTGCCTCTTACTTTAATAATCCTTACTCTTTCCCCCAAAATCCAAGACTGGTTTCACTTTTCAGTAACTTTCCCCCTGATAAATCTGGTTCTTTTCCTTCTTGCTTCGATAATCGTTCTTTGGGCCGGTTTCCCCTTTTACCAAATGGCAAAAGGGGAGTTATCAAAGAAAAATCCCGCAATGATGACTCTAGTTAGTCTTGCTGTTTTGTCAGGCTATGCCTTTAGCATTGCTGCTACATTTTTATTTAAAGGCGAATCATTATATTGGGAAATTTCTACCTTGGTTTCAGCATTTCTTTTGGGCCATTGGATAGAATTGAGGGCAGTTAGAGGAGCAACGGGAGCTTTGGCAGAACTTGCCAAACTAATTCCACCAACAGCCCATTTAATAAAAGGAAAGGAAATCGTAGATGTTGGAACTGAATCCTTGAAAAAAGGTGACAGGATACTTGTCCGTCCCGGTGAAAAAATTCCGATAGACGGAAAAGTAATCGAAGGGGAAAGTTCTGTTAACGAATCAATGGTAACCGGTGAATCAAGACCTGTTTCCAAAAAAGTGGGAAAGCCGGTTATAGGAGGTACTATCAACAACGATGGGTCTTTGACAATAGAAGTTACAAAAACCGGAGAAGAAACGGCAATTTCCCAAATAATGGAGCTTATCAGGGAAGCTCAGGAATCAAAACCTCCGGTCCAGAAGTTGGCAGACAGGGCAGCAGCCTGGTTAACTTACACTGCCCTTAGCCTTGGAATCGTCACTTTCCTTTACTGGTTTTTTCTAAATCCCCAGGGAACATTTCCTGCAATTTTTGCCGGTACTTTGGCAATTTCGGTAATTGTTATTGCTTGCCCTCACGCACTTGGCCTTGCTATCCCAACCGTTACTACAATAACCACAACCTTGGCCGCTAAAAATGGAATTTTAATTCGGGACATGAAAGCGGTGGAAATTGCCAGAAAACTAAATTATGTAGTTTTTGATAAAACCGGAACTTTAACCGAGGGTAGGTTTGGAGTGACTAAAGTGGTCAAACTGAACAAAATCGCAGAAGATGTAATCCTGTCATCAGCCGCAGCCGTTGAAATACAATCACAACATTCTATAGCACAGGGGATAGTTCAATCGGCAAAGGGCAAAAAGTTGGAAATTGCCAAAGTCCAAAATTTCAAATCCATTCCCGGAAAAGGAGCAAGAGGAATTGTTAGCGGCAAACAAATCTTAGTGGGGAATAAGGTTTTTTTAACCGAACAAGGCTTGCGTGTTAAGGAATTTGATCATGAGATCAACGAAATTTCTGCTGATCAAACCTTTATTTGGGTTGCCCAGGATAAAAAAGTGATCGGTATTATTGTTCTTGAGGATGTAATCCGAATTGAGTCATCAAAAGCAATTAAAGCTTTAGCGGATATGGGTATAAAGACTGCAATGTTGACAGGTGATAATGAACAAATTGCCAAAACAGTTGCGAAAAAACTTGGGGTAGATACTTATTTTGCTCAGGTTTTACCTCAGGATAAAGTGGAAAAGATTAAAGAGCTTCAAGAAGAGGGTAATGTCGTAGCCATGGTTGGAGATGGAGTTAACGATGCCGCTTCATTAACGCAAGCACATGTTGGTATAGCCATTGGAGCAGGGACAGATGTGGCTGTAGAATCTGCAGAGATAGTCTTAGTAAAAAATGACCCCTTGGATGTGGTTAAGGCGATTAAATTAAGTCAAAAAACAAACTCAAAAATGAAGCAGAATTTAGCCTGGGCAGCAGGGTATAATGTCTTGGCAATTCCAATTGCGGCTGGTCTCCTTTATTCATTAGGAATATTACTGCGTCCGGAATGGGCGGCCCTTTTAATGGCCGCAAGTTCAATAATCGTTGTTTTCAACGCTCTTCTTTTAAAGAAGGAAGAGTTGTTAATTTGACAAAAGGAAACAAAAAAAAATACAAAGGAAAAAAAAAGGAAAAGGAGAGATCGAAACCGATACGGTTTGCATGATGAAGGTAAATGTGCAGAATGCAAAATTCTTACAGACCTATAAGGGCAAAACGTATTATTTTTGCTCTGCAAACTGTAAAGAACAATTTAAACGGGAACCTGAAAAATATTTAGCATGAGAGGATACAAAAAAACATTAGAAATTATGAGGAATTTAATTTTTGACTTTTATTTATGGAAGTTCAAAAATCATGGAATTATTAATTAGTGCTTCATTTATAGCCGCATTTATTGCAGGAGTTGCGGCTCTTTTTGCACCATGTTGCATTACGGTGCTTCTACCAACTTATTTTGCTTCTATTTTTAAACAAAGATCGACAATTTTTCTAATGACATTTGTTTACTTTTTAGGGCTTTTAGCTGTCTTTATGCCGATCGGTCTTGGAGTATCAGCAATTACGCAGCTTTTTAGCACTTATCACAACATTATCTTCACTCTCGGCTCTCTATTTTTGATTCTCCTTGGCCTAACACTTGTTTTGGGATTCCAATTTTCTTTTCCGGCATTAGTCCACCCCCAGCTCAAAAACTCGGGCTTTATATCGGTTTTTGGGTTAGGGATATTTTCGGGAATTGCCACAACTTGTTGCGCTCCGGTTCTTGCCGGAGTTTTAACTCTTGCCGCGCTCCCGGCGTCATTTCTTTTGGGCGGAGCGTATACGTTAGCTTACGTTTTAGGGATGGTTATCCCTTTATTTGTTTTAAGTATGGTTCTTGATAAAAATAAATTTACTCAGAAATTTTTTACATTTAGAAAAACGGTTAGCTACAGTATCTTTAGTAAAAAAATACGCTTGACCTTGTCCAACCTTTTCTCGGGAGTTATGTTTTTAGCTCTTGGAATGATAATTATTTATCTGTCAATTACAAATAATTTAGTAACTCATGCCTCTTACCAAATTAGCATAAATGTTTACTTAACCAGATTTATTCAGTTTGTAGGAAATTACACAAAAATAATTCCGGAGCAGGTTTGGGCGATCATCTTCCTTCTCATTTTTTTGGTAATTACTTTTAAGTCCGCAAGGGAGTTTCTAAAAAGCAGAACAAATCAAGGCGCAAAGAAAGAAGGTGATCATCATTAACAAGTCAACAATCATTTGGGTATCTTCAATTATTCTTTTTATCGGGGTGGTAGTTGGGGCAGCTTTCTATCTTGGAAGTGAAAGCAGCCAGGATAGTGACCAAGCAAATCATCCGGCCGAGCACCACGAGGGTCAATCAGTCTATGAAGATAAATTTAATGCTTTAATTGGCCAACCTGCCCCCGATTTTGAACTTTATAGCTATAATGGAGAAAAAATCAGACTCCAAGAACAACGGGGGAAAAAGGTAGTGCTGTTTTTTACAGAGGGTGTGATGTGTTACCCTTCGTGCTGGAACCAAATTGCTGCATTTGGTAAGGACGAGGTTTTTAAGAGTGAAGACACTGTGGTTTTTTCAATTGTTGTTGATACCAAAAACGAATGGAAAAAAGCTATCGATAAAATGCCCGAGCTTGGTGACTCAACTATACTTCTTGACCTGACCAAGAGTGTTTCTAAAGAATATGGTGTACTTTCGCTGCCATCCTCAATGCACAAAGGGCAATTTCCCGGCCATACTTATTTAATAATCGACAAAGCGGGCGCTGTCAGATTCATAAAAGACGATCCGGAAATGGCAGTTAGAAATGACGTGTTAAAAGAAGAGCTGGAGAAGCTGAATTAAAAATGGATCAAAAAATTATCCTGACCTCGTCCCTCAAAGGATTTTTGGGCACGGCTTTGCTTTTGATATTTTATTTTTCGATTGTTTCTTTTATCTCTGGTTGGGATTTTGTCCAAAGTCAATTTTTTAAGTATTGGTATTTTATCGTGAGTCTTGCGATCGGATTCGGAATTCAGGTTGGCCTTTATAGTTATCTCAAAAGCGCTATCCGCCAGAATGTCTCAGCAAAAGTAGTAGCCACATCAGGTGCAACTTCAACAGCTGCCATGATCTCCTGCTGTAGTCATTATCTTACCAACATTTTGCCAATTGTTGGAATTGCAGGGGTAGCAACCTTTGTTAGCCAATATCAAGTTCGAATATTTTGGGTTGGATTAGCTTTTAATCTGGCGGGTCTCATCATTATGGCAGATAGAATAATCAAGTTTAGTAAAATATCAGCAAAAATGCACAAGAGCCCCTAAATGACTAAAAGTATTGGCTCTAGACTATTACAGCACTTGCACACAAAAGTTTAAAACTTATCCTGGATTTGATTTATGTTATAGCTTTTTTGACTTCTTCTTTAAATTTCTACTTATTGATTTTGGCTATAAGAATTAGTATTCTTTCGCAATGAGTGAAAGGTTACTCAATCCGGTAATTGAGCAGAGCAATACTGTTCATGCTGTGTGTAAACTAATTGAGCGTATTGCTATAAGAAAAATTGAGGTTAGCGGTACTGAAAATCTATATGTTGTTAGAGAGATATTGCGGGAGGGATCAAGCGTGATCATTTTTCCTAATCATTTGAGTCATGCGGATGGCCCTTTATTACATAAATCTATGAGAGAAAATGGGTTTCGTGATCTTGCGGAAAAATTACGTTTTATTGTAGGAACTATGTTGATGAAGAAGAAGGCAGAGTGGTTTCTAACTCACGGTTACAATGGCATTCTCATGCCGGCTGAAAGAGATGTGGAAATAAGTGATGAATTAAGAAAAAGGATGGTAAAAAACGGATTAACAGAGGCGGAGGATTTAGTTACTGGAGGGAAATTGTTAACTGTATTTGCTGAGGGAGGAAGAAGTCCAACCGGAAAAATGGAGAAAGTCAAACCTAGCGTAGCTATATATAGTCGTTTAGGTTTACTAAATAAAACGTTTATTCTTCCTGTCGGTATATTAGGAAATAAAATTTGGCCTCGAAATCGTCGTTACCCCAGAGTTGCCAAGGAAGGTATGGTAAATTATGGTCAACCATTCTCGGTTGAAACGCTAATTAGCGAATTGGATAGGAGTGGACAGCTAGATGATCAAAAAGTTATGGATTTTATAATGTTCAAGGTCGCAGAACTTCTTCCAGAAGAATATAGAGGGTACTATGCTACTTCTTCTTTAAATTCCTGAAGCAATTTCTTAATTTTGGGGTCGATTATAACCTGGCAGTAGGGATATGTGCGGTTGTTGTCATAAAAATTTTGGTGAGACTCTTCGGCTTTAGTGAAGTTTTGATAGGGGACAATTTCGGTGACAATGGGATTTTTGTAGACTTTTTCAGCTTCGATTTTGGCCTTTATTTTTTCGGCTGTTTTCTTCTGCTCTTCGTCATAGTAGAAAATTGCCGATCGGTATTGAGTGCCAATGTCATTGCCTTGCTGGTTTAAAGTTGTTGGGTTGTGGAGGTGAAAGAAAATCTCCAGAAGTTTTTCAAAAGAAATCACGTCAGGGTTGAACCCTAACTGAATTGCTTCGGCATGGCCGGTTGAGCCCGTTGAAACTTCGTCATAAGTAGGATT